>JAQBNG010000208.1 GCA_028288675.1 Flavisolibacter sp.
AAGGCATATTAAAATGAATACCATTGTCTGTTTTATAGGCAGCATCTTCCCAGTTCCATGCGTCCAGCTGTACAACGGATGAAGAGCCGCTTACCATACCACCTTCCGGTGCGATGTTGGCTAACAATATCCCATTGGGTCGAAGTGTGTTAATGACTTTTGATTCGGCATTGTAAGCAACGATTGACCGGATGCTGGCATTCATATCGCCAATCTCACGAACATCGCTTGTAGCACGAACACTGTTTACATCTACTAACCCTAAATTACTGTTGGCCAGTATCAATCCAGGGTAAACCTGCTTGCCTTGCGCATTAATTGTTTTTGCCCCGGCAGGGGCTGTAATATTTGTGCCTACAGCAGAAATTTTTCCATCAACAATTACAATAGAGGCATTATTTAAAACCTGGCCATTACCTGTATGCACCGTTGCATTAGTGATTACAATTGCCTGCACCTGCTTTAATGCAGGTGAAATTGTTTCCTGTGCCTTTACAGTCGTCAGGAAACAAATAGTAGCGAAACTTAAAAATATTTTTTTCATGAATGACTGTTTAGTTGTTATCTAATTGGTTGGCATCTATAATTAATAAACCGTGATTATGATAGTGTTCTCCGCATGACTGCATCACCTGGTAGCTTGGCTGAGCAGGAATCACAGGAGCACCGCTACGTTTTTCACTGTTCATTTTTTTTACGATTCTCATTCTTTCAGCAGCCACCGTTTTTTCCATTTGCAGGTCTTTCTCCCTATCAAAATAAATAGTACCGTCAACAATGGTATATAAAGCCTTGGCATAAATACTTAACGGATGTTCGCTCCAGAGAACAACGTCTGCATCTTTGCCAACCTTGATACTTCCTACTTTATCTTCTACATGCAGCATTTTTGCGGGATTAATGGTAACCATCTTTAACGCATCAATCTCTGACAGACCTCCATACTTCACCATCTTAGCAGCTTCCTGGTTCAAGCGGCGGGCCATCTCTGCATCATCAGAATTAATAGCCACATTCAATCCTGCCTGCTGCATCAAATAGGCGTTATATGGAATCGCATCCACAACCTCCATTTTATAATTCCACCAATCCGAAAAAGTAGAAGCATTAGCCCCATGCACCTTCATTTTATCAGCTACTTTATAGCCTTCTAAAATATGCGTGAAGGTGTTATACTTATAACCCATTTTGTTGGCCATGTGAAGTGCCATGTTGATCTCACTTTGAATGTAGGAGTGACAAGTAATAAAACGCTTGTTGTTTAATATTTCAACCAGGGCATCTAACTCCAGGTCCCTTCGTGGTGAAGCGCCTTTTTTACCATCATCATTGTATGTCTTCCAGCTTTTTTCGTATTCTTTGGCACGGGTAAATGCATCTTCCAAAACCTGCTCTACACCCATACGGGTATCAGGGAAACGGTTGTTTTGGCCTGCCTGTGCCGGTGAGCGTTTTACATTTTCACCCAAAGCGAATTTTATCTGCCCGGCCCAGCCCTTAAACTTAATGTCTTCATCATTTGCGCCCCAACGCAGTTTAATTAATTGCGTTTGTCCGCCAATGACATTAGCAGAGCCATGAAGAATATGGGAGGTGGTTACCCCACCGCTTAACTGGCGGTAGATATTAATATCATCGGGGTTCATATTATCGGCAATACGCACTTCTGATGTTACACTCTGGCCTCCTTCGTTAATAGAAGCAGCAGCAATGTGCGAGTGTTCGTCAATGATTCCCGGGGTAACGAATTTGCCCGTTCCATCTATTACCCTGGCGCCATCTGCAGATAGGTTTTTACCTACGCCTGCAATCTTACCATTACGCAAAAGAACATCGGTATTCTGTAAAATGCCGGCATCTTCACTTGTCCAAACCGTTGCATTTTTAATAAGGATGGTTTCTTGTTTTGGCGCTCCCCCTTCTTCCCAGCCATAAGGCAGAAAAGGGTACGTGACTTTACCAAGCATCATAGGTCGTTTACGGGCACTATCCGCTTTTGCTTTTGCAGTATCCTGCGTTGCAGAATAAGCCGCGGTCCATGTAAACCGGTTACCGGCACTGTCTTCGCCATAGCCATTCCACTCATTGCCACTAACTGTTCCTGTTAAGCGCAGGTTTGCATCGCCTCTTCTTTCCGGCGCTACGTTTATTCTAACATTGCGCCCATCATAATAAAATCTTGAGGTAACAGTATCCTTTCCTAATACTGTTGTAGCTGATGAAGGAGTCTTAAAGTCGAGAACATAATTGGCCGTTCCTGTTGGTGTAGTAAGAACCAGGTTATACTTGCCACGCATTTCATTATACACATCATCCTTCACGCCATTCTTTTGTCCCTGCACCCAGTTTTGAAAGATGGTGGTTGAAGCATTAAAAACCGGCCCGCTTGTAATTAAAAAATTCGCCAGTTTACCGGCATCCAATGTTCCTACCATGGCCGAAACACCAAGCACTTCAGCAGGTGTTTTCGTAAGCGCATTCATAGCAGCTTTTTCCGACAAGCCATAATTAATGGCAGTGCGAAGAGCGGTTAAAAAAGTTTTTTGGTCCCGCAAATCAGCAGTAGTGAGGCAAAATGGTATACCTGCTTTTTCAAAAGCAGCCGGGTTGGTTGGTGCCAGCTCCCAATGCTTCATATCTGTCAACGAAACAAATCTTGCATCACTCGGATCTTCCACATCCTGTGCCTGCGGATAGTTGAGGGAAAGAATGTAAGTGGCTTTTGTACCCTTTATATCAGCTATGCGTTGGTACTCGTTGCCACCGCCTTTGATAATATACTGCACTCCTGCTTCATCGCCAATTCTATCAGCACGCAGGTCATTCCATTTATCGTTTGCGTCAAAAATCTGAGGCAAGTCCTGTGTGGCGCTCCAGGCATCCAGGCTTAAGTTCACCCCTTCTTTGGAAGGACGGGTTTTGTACCACTGAGCATCCAGGTAAGTTTGCCGCAGTAAAGCAATCGTACCCATCATAGACCCTGGATAGCTTTGCGTGGAAGAACCTTTACTAAATGAATAATGTGCCGAGGCCCTTTGCTTCAGCATCACCAAATTTTCTTTATCGTTGGCTAGGGTTACCACGCTACCGGTGCCGCGGGCTATACCGTCTTTTACATGCGTAAGCACGGTACCAAATCCAAGGTCACGCAAGGCTTTTGCTTTTGCTTCATCGGCTGCAAAAATTTTGTAGGCATCAACTTCAGGGCGGATAGCCTGGTTCCAGCCATAAGCACCTTTGGTGTTGGAAGTAATTTGCGGACGGGCAAAAAAATCAAAACCACCTTGCCTTGCTTGTATGGCGGGTGTTCCGTAATCGCTAAAAATGTCAATGAAGGATGGATAGATGTACTTGCCTTTCGCAACTACTTCGATAGCGCCGGCAGGCACTTTCAGTCCCTGGCCGACAGCCACAATTTTTCCATCTTTAATAATCATTGTTCCGTTAGTGATGGTGGTGGTGGCATCTTTCACAATAGTGGCGCCGGTAAACGCATAATGTGTGTATTTAGGGTCGGCAACACCATTTTCTGGAAATGTAGTCTGCCCCTTTGCAGTTATGGAAAGCAGGGCCATACAGCATAGGAAAAGAGTAAATCTGTTTCTTGTCATGTGTAAACTTTTAAGGTTACTTTGTATTTGTGAGGAAAATAGAAGCACTAAAAATAAAGCATTTTGTCTATGAACATCGCACCATTTATTGACCATACTATTCTAAAAAATACGACCACAGCCAGGCATGTTTCCATACTTTGCAACGAGGCCATCCAATACCACTTTGCTTCGGTTTGTGTACCTCCGTACTATGTGCAGGATGCTAAAAGATCAGTGGAGGGGACAACTGTGAAAGTAGTGACCGTTATCGGTTTCCCATTTGGTTACCACCATTATAAAGCAAAGTTGCACGAAGCGGAGCTAGCTATTAATGATGGCGCAGGTGAATTGGATATGGTAATGAACATTGCTGCATTTAAAAGTAATGACACCGCTTATTTAGAAGCCGAAATAGAAGCTGTATCAAAACTTACTTACGAACGTAAAAAAACACTAAAAGTAATTATTGAAAGCGGCCTTTTATCGGATGAAGAAATTATAAAATGTTGCGGATTATACAGCCATTTTCCAATCCAGTTTCTAAAAACCTCTACAGGCTTTGCTGAGAAAAGTGCTTCGGTACATGCAGTACAATTAATGCGTAAACATCTTCCTGCACACATCCAGATTAAAGCCAGCGGGGGCATAAAAACCTATGCCTTCGCAAAGGAGCTTATTGATGCGGGTGCTACCCGGTTAGGTTGCAGTGCCAGTGTACCGATAATAAACGGAGAACTGCCGGAGGCAAGCTATTAACACGGAGAAAACAACCACACCCGTATTTTTGGTCTTACAATAAGCGATGATTTTATGAAACAGATTTTTTTCTTCCTGACCTTGGGCTTTACTTTTTCCTCCTTTGCGCAGGACACCACTTTATACCAGGGGCCAACGGTTATTGTACATAAAGATCCGCGGGTTGATGCGCTGGTAAAAAAGCAGGCATCTATCAACTCTGCATTTAGAAAAGCTGCAGGCCGCACAATGAAGGGCTACCGCCTGCTGATAATCAATACCAACAGCCGTGATGAGGCTATTGCCGCTAAAACAAAAATTTATACTTACTTCTCCGATCAAAAAAGCTATCTCACTTACCAGTCGCCTTTCTTTAAATTAAAAGCGGGCAATTATCAAACAAGAGAAGAAGCGAAAAAATACCAGAATTTGATGAAGACGCTGTTTCCAAAAGGTGTTTTTATTATGAATGACACCATTGAGGTGAGACCTGAAAAAGAAGCGGAGGAAAATTAACGCTGGTCATTTACAAGTATTAAGTAACTTATTAATCGCATGTTTTTTACATGCGATTTTCTTTTTGGCTGCCGGCAAAAGTTTTTAACAGAGCTGCCTATGGAATTTATGCTAAGCGTAGCTAAACATTGTAACCTGATATGGTGTAAAAGCATTTAAGTAAAAATATTTTTAGTTGGCTGGTTACATTTTATCCTTCGCAGTCTACTCATTAGGGAACACTAAAAATTGAAACTTATGAAAATGAAATTAATCGCTATCGCTGCCATCTTTCAACTCTCTCTGCTTAGTTGTAAAAAAGAAGCTGCTTCAGATGCTAACGCATCCTTCTCTTATGAATTGAAAACTGCTAATCAATCTTCGTCCTTAAACAGGCTTATTGGCACCGGGCGAACAGAAGCTGTTACTATTCAATGGACAGCCGGCACCGCCTCGGCTAACCTGATAAAGTTTGAAGCCAAAAACAGCGGTGGTGAAATTGAGTTTAAACAAAATGTTACACAACAGATAGATTTGTTTGCAGCTACATCAACTTTAGGAAATATCACCATACCACAAGGCACTTATAGTGAAGTAGAATTTAAAGCCTACTTAGCTCCTTCTGGAACCTTGCCTGCCTTAGAATTAACTGGTATTTTAACGTCAGGAACAACCGCTAAGACAATTATATTCCGTGTGAATTCAAACATCGAATTGAAAGCAGAGAAAAGCAATGTGACAGTGGCAAGCGGCGCCATATATTCTGCTCTTAACACAATCGATCTTTCCGCTTTGACAAGAGGAATGTCTGAAGCTGATTTTACCAATGCAACACTCACAAATGGTCAACTGCTTATTTCAGCAAATTCAAACAGCAACATTTACTCAGCTATTTTAAATAATCTAAACAAACATCATGGTGAAGCCGAGGTACATCATCATTAATAAGAACCAATGTGCTGCTCTCACACGTTTTAAACATCCGGTTACGAAAAACCATCTATCATAACCACCATAGAACTGCCTGACTAATAATCTCCTGACCCCAGGGGATTATTTTTTGGCAATGAGGTTAATTTATCAAGTAATAACTTTGGCTGATGCCTACTAAGCTTTCTATAAACATCAATAAACTGGCTACGTTAAGGAATAGTCGTGGCGGAAATAATCCCGACATACTAAAAGCTGCTATAGATGTTCAGCGCTTTGGAGCCGATGGTGTAACTGTGCATCCCCGCCCGGATGAACGCCACATACGTTACGATGATGTAAGAGCCATAAGAAAGATAATTGAAACGGAATTTAATATTGAAGGCAACCCAAGAGAACAAAGGTTTGTTGACCTTGTATTGGAAACGCTGCCGCACCAGGTAACCTTAGTGCCGGATGAATCAGGCCAACTTACTTCCGACCATGGGTGGGATACGATCAAACACAAAGACTATTTAAAAGAGATTATCTCTGTTTTTAAGGCGGCTGGTATCCGGGTCTCAATTTTTGTTGACCCTGATGTTAAAATGGTAGAAGGCGCTGCCCTTACCGGCACTGACCGCATTGAACTTTATACCGAAGGCTATGCAAAGGAATATTCAGCGGGCAATAAGCAACAAGCAATTGATTCTTATATAGAAGCTGCAAAGAAAGCAAGGGAAGTTGGGCTGGGATTAAATGCAGGCCATGACCTTGACCTTTATAACCTTAAATATTTCAAACAAAACATTGCCTGGCTTGATGAAGTAAGCATCGGCCATGCGTTGATCTGTGATGCGATCTATCTTGGTTTTGAAAACGCCATTCAACTATATAAACGCCAGTTGGCAGAATAAAAAATCTGTGCTTTTATGTGCCATCTGTGGGAGATTATTTTGCTCACAGATAGCACGGATTAGCACAGATTAGTATTTTACAGCATCGGTATCTTAACTCCCAATAAAGCTATAGAACCTGTCATTAATGCTTTACCTAAAGTCTTTTGCTTCTTTCTATACAAGGCATAACCAATTGCTACAAGCACTGTTGCCGCAACAATTTTAACCAGCATATTATTTACAGCCCTGGGCGGAACATAAGTTGGGCCTTCATCATTGAATAGGGCCGGCTCTCTTACATATCTGCCTTTATCAGGCATACCTAACTGCCAAAATTGTTTTGATAGCTTATGCAGCGCCTTTCTCGCCTCATCACCATACATCGCATGGCCGTGACCTGTGACAACTACGTTTGGTTCAAGGGCTGCCAACTCTTTTACAGAGCGTGCTGCAGCACCCCAATCGGGAGTAAAATATTTTGGCGGGCCACTCATTACCCGTTTCTGCGTCATCACTGAAAAAATAGATTCCTGCTTTGTTGTAACAACGGCATCACCGGCAACCAATACGCCATCTTTTTCGCGAAAAAGGCTTATATGACCCGGCGTATGGCCAGGTGTATGTATCCATCGCCAATCAGGTAGAGAAGGAACGACACCTTCTTGGGGTAACTCCCGTAAATGTTCCTGCACATCAATAGGGCTGCTTGGATAAACAAAAGCCATTGAGGCCATTACACCTCCGCCAACTGTTGGATCGGGGGGCGGATAAGATGCCTTACCGGTTAGATAAGGAAGTTCCATATGATGGCAATAAACAGGGATCTTCCATTCATCGGCTAATTGCTGCAAAGCACCACGGTGATCAAAATGGCCATGCGTCATAATAATCGCCTGCGGCACCCCACCAGGTTCCATTACCTCGGCAATCATATTTTTGATTTTGGCATACGAAGATTTTAGCCCTGCATCAATTAATACCCAACCGGGCTGCTCCCCGCTTTCTATTATAAATACATTGACAAAAACATCCTTCACACGCCATACCCCAGGTGCAATGGCATAAATATTATTAACTATTTCCCGCTCTTGTGTCGAGGAGCTATCGCGTTTATCAACAAGCCTTCTATCCATGTTTATCTTTTTAGTATTGGTAGTGGCACAAATAATATACCACGGCAAGCTTGCAAAAAAACCTGGTTTTTATATCATGAAATAACTGGAAGTCAGTTCCTGAAAACGCCCTGTAAAGCAGATGCTTAATTTTATTATCTTAACTCAAATTAGTCGCTATGATTCCATCCATACGGGAGCAATACAACCAGCAATTTACCGAGGCAGCATATAAAGATTACCTGGATGACTTAGAGAATGTTTATCCCGGACAGCTTGATTTTAGAGTAGCAGAAACGCCGCTTTTTATTCCCAAAGAGTTTACCCAAAAAATGCTTGATGCCTGTGAGGCGATCTTCGACCAAATGACCACAGATGCCTATCGCAAGCAAAGCGATAAAGCGATACCGGATAACTTAAATGTTCCCGGGCAGGATGTGTATCCACATTGTGTTGCCCTTGACTTTGGCATTTGTGAAAATGAGAGCGGGGAACTGGAACCACAGTTGATAGAAATGCAGGGATTCCCTTCATTGTTCGCATGGGAAGCAGTAGTTCCGGAGATTTATGAAAAGCATTTTATGTGCCCCAATAACTTCAGTGCTTACTTGAATGGATATGACAAACAATCATACATAGAACTTTTGAAAAGGGTCATCATTGGCGATACGCCGGTTGAAAATGTAGTGCTGCTTGAAATCTTTCCGGAGAAGCAAAAAACAAGGATTGACTTTAGCGCAACAGAAGATCTTTTGGGAATCAAAGCGGTTTGTTTAACGAAGCTTATAAAAGAAGGAAAGGATTTGTACTACCTGAACGATGGCGTGAAAACAAGGATCGAACGCATTTATAACCGCCTCATTTTCGATGACCTGTTTCAGCAATCCGTAGAAGTGCAGGAGAAAGGAAAGATCATTATGGAGGAACTGAACGTTACCTGGGTACCACACCCTAATTGGTTCTACCGGTTAAGCAAATACACACTCCCCTTTATCAATCATCCATATGTACCCGAAACAAAGTTTTTAAGCGATGTAAAGGATTTGCCCATTGATTTAGAAAACTATGTTGTAAAGCCCCTTTTTTCTTTTGCAGGGCAGGGCGTTATTATTGATGTAACTGAGAATGACATAGAAAAAATCGCTGATCCTGAGAACTGGATTCTTCAACGTAAAGTGAAATATGCTGCTGCCATAGAAACACCTGGTGAGTGGGCGAAGGCAGAGATCCGGCTTTTTTATTTTTGGGAGACTGGAGCAGAGCGACCGGTTGCGGCTAATAATTTAGCCCGACTAAGCAAAGGCAAAATGGTGGGGGTACGGTATAATAAAGATAAAGAATGGGTAGGCGGTACGTTTTGTTTGTTTGAGAAATAATTTCTATGGTAGTACCGGGACCGTTACCTGTATAACGATTTTATGCAACTAAAAATATTTTAAAAGGCATGTAATTTATAAACATGAGATTATTTATTTTAACCACGGTGCTTTTTTTATCATTGAAAGCAAATGCCCAACACACTGAAAAGATTGAAACCGATAGACCCGATCAAACTGAAACTCCTTATTTAGTGCCTAAGAAATATTTCCAGGCGGAGATTGGTTTCAATATCCAAAAATACCAGTTCGATTATTCACAGGTTGTTCATCCAACTTCAGTACTGAAATATGGACTCACCAATCGTTTTGAATTGCGATTGGAAAGCAATTTTATTACGCAATACCTCCATTATATTCCGGAAACAATTACCAACACTGTTTTAGCACCCGTTGAACTAGGCACCAAAGTCAGGTTGTTTGAAGAAAAAGGCCTACTTCCAAAAACATCTATCATTGCGCATATCGGTTTGCCGTTCCTGGCAAGTAAACAATTTCATTCTGCGCCTGCCACTTACACAGCAAGAGTCTCTATGCAAAACTCACTGTCGGACAATGTAGCTCTCGGCTATAATGTAGGTGTTGAAGGTGGTGGAGGGGAACCCACAGCAGTTTTCTACACATTTGCTCCGGGTTTTAATATTGGTGAGAAATGGTACACTTATGTTGAAGCATTCGGATCTTTTGCCGATGGTGGCGCGGAGCATAATTTGGATGGTGGCATTGCTTACTTTACTTCAAAAAATACTCAAATAGATTTATCTGCAGGCTTTGGTTTAGGCGAATCTTCTTTAAAGCATTATGTTGCTTTGGGTTTTTCGTTTCGCCTGCCAACAGGTAAGCATTAACGTTTTTTGTTCAATGCATTCAGAAAAATATACTCAAAGCTAATCATCCAGCTATTCTTCGACAGCCGGTAAATGTCGCTGCTCAACTGAAAACGATAACCAACATTTACTTTGGCAGTGCTTTTAAAAATCGCCTGCACGGAAGGAGCCAAATCAACAAAATACTTCTCTCGTGAAAAATTAATGTTGCGGCTTCCAAGCAATTCTGCATATAAATTAATATTGATTTGATCGTAGTCTGTGTATTCAAATGGCAGCAATAAAAACCCGGCTGATAATGAATAATTAATTGATTGAAAAGAGAACTGGCCCTGCGGGTAAGTTTTATTCCATCTATCGCCACTCAATACTTCGTTCCAACTACCGGTTGCCGATACGGCAAACCTGTTATAAAGCTGCGTAGCAATTAACCCGGCCTGCACACCGCTTTGCTCACCCATCATCAGGTTAATTTCATTATGATCTAAATTGTTGCGGCTGTACGCCCCTGCAGCAAACAAGGCCATTCTAAAATGCTTGTGTACATCATCGTTCGATAAGAAACGGTACTTGCCATACAGCCTCGCTCCTTCCCAGATAAATTGTTGCCCGTGCATGTTTGAGAAATTTGTTCCAGCATGGACCATCCATTTTTTATTTAAACCAAACATTACTTCCGGCATGTGGCGTTGTAATATTTTATTACCGGTATGTACGCCTTTTTGAAATGTGGAAGTATTCTTTACCGATATGGAATGTGCCGGCATGTTAGATGCAGGTTCCGAATAAGGATAAAGTTCCTGCGCATTTGTTGGGATAACAGCAAGAAAAAACAGGAAAAGAAAACTACTTTTCATCAGAAAAAAATAAAAGCCCTCTGCCAAAGCAAAGGGCTTATTCATTAAATAATTACGTGATAAATTCTTGCATCTTTTGCGGCTTCACCGGTGGAGCAACATTTAGCCATACGACCTGTTTGAATACAGGGCATTTTGGTCATAGCCGAATATTTTTTAAACTCTTTCGCTGTAACATAGCCTTTATCAACTACAGAAAATGTAATTGAACCATCTGTGGTTTGGTTCCCGGCATTAAGAAAATGAAAACTTTGATCGCCAATAGTTACATGTTCATCTTTCTGCAGTTTTGTAGGTGACAAAGAAGCGGTAGCTTTTAACGAGGCTACAGAAAAACCGGCATCCTGTACCGCTTTATTTAAAGCATCCAGATCAACTTTACCACTTTCTTTAAAAGATAAATTGTACTGCTGGTTCTTTATGTCAACCTGCACGTTTTCTACGAAAGAAACTTTTTCCAAAGCGTTTTTCACTGCTTTGGAGCACATGGAACAAGTGAGGCCGCTGGCCTGTAAAGACACTTTAGTGATTTGCGCTTTTGCTCCTACTCCCAGAAGCATTAGCAATGCTATTATTAAACTTTTCATCTTAATGATTTTTTATTAGTAGAAGGAGCCTTAGGTTCTTTGTGTTGCAAAAAATAAAGAACCAATAAGGAACCTAGGAATTTGTTACAAATTGATCTGAAGACTTACATCAGCTTTTGGTACAGCAATCCTTTTTGTCGCAACCTGCTTCTTTGCAGCAGCTCATGTCTTTGGAGCATTTACCATCTTTCATACAAGCCGACTGCGTACATTTTGCATTATCGCAACAACTATGCGTGGCAGAAGCATCGCTTCTTTCATACTTGCAACAGCCATCTAATTTATCATACGCGGCCTCAGTTGTTTTATAGTCCGGAGTATCGTAACCAACACTGGCTATCGCCTTTTCAATCTTCGCTTTGCTGGCCGATGTGCTGTTGTATTTTACAGTAAGCAGTTTTGAATCAACATCCCATGCAGCGTAAGAAGCACCACCTTTCTTAGCGGTTGACTCGATTTTCTTTTTACACATGCCGCACTCACCGGCAACTTTAAACGTTTCTGTTTTTGTTTGCGCAAAACCAACTGTAGAAAAAGAGATAAATAAAAAAGTGAAGAAAAATGTTTTAAGCGTTTTCATTATGAAGTTTTTTGTTTATAGAAAGTTGAGATCATGCAAAAAGAATTGCATGTAGAAATTGTTTAGAAGAAGAACTTTCTATAGTCTGAAAACGCAATTTTGAAGATAAATATCGGGCTCATGTAGAGGAGGACTGTGAGCGATAGGAAATTCTAAAGAAGAATGATTCTCAAAAGACGTATCAAAAAAATGATTGACAATGGTATGAGGAAATAAAATGGAAAAATCAGCCACGATCATTTTTGCTACCGGCTGATCTACTTTTAACTGTATTAGCTTAACATCATCTTTACAACAGCCTCCGCCTTTTTCAATCTGCATACCGCACTTACCACATTCATCGCTGTCATTACTGCCAAGTTGCACCGAGTCAACTTTATCCATACAATAATGAATGGAAACAACAAAGCCAGTGCTGACAGTAAAGTAGATAAGAAGTAGTATGGAAGCAAAAAGCTTTTTCATCTGCCAGACAAATATAAACACATACCTAAGAAATGGAAGCATGATATTAATCAGCCAATGTTAATAAAAACAAATTTGCAGTAGACGGTTTGCAGTTGGCAATAAGGAAATTAGCTGCCAACTTGCTTAGTTAATAAACGTCCAATATATGCCCAATCTGAAAACCATACCCGGTGTGGGATACAAAGGAGCCGCAAAATTATTTTTGTTGAAACGGAAGCCACCTGCTGTGCTAACGGTGTTTAAATTTTCAATTCGCACAAATGCTTTAAATGACCTGATACGAAAATGAGCAAAGGCATGAACCTCCGGGCGGTTGCTGATGGTGGTGGTATCCTGGTAAAAGAATTGCCCTAATACAGGAGAATAATTATCGGCTTTGTAAGGCGTATTATAACGCAGTTCCAGCCCTGTTGATAAATTTAAATTTTTGAACAAGCGGCCTTCGTACGCAATGCGGTTGCGGGTAAAAAACGCGGGTATGTTTACAGATGCGCCGCCGGCTTTTTGTTGCACATATACTTCGGAATGAATATTCCAGGAACGGGCCAACCGGAATGTTTTGGCGCCGCTTACCCGTAAAAGATTGAACACTGCATTATCCTGTTGAAGGCTGCGATATCCATTCAGGTAGAGATAGTTTGTTACAAAGTAATAATCGCCTTTCAATTGCAGACCAAGTTTGGGGATAAAATAGGCGGCAAAAAAATGTAACGTGTTTTCTTTTCCAAAGTCTTTTGGTACATCAAAATAGAAAGAGCTACGCTGGTCGTAAATAAAGGATGGCGAGCGGTTGATATTTTCAAATCCTATCTGCAAAGTTCCAAGCCGTTGGCTTAGCAGACGCTGTAAACTAACGTATGCATGATAGTCACCTGAATTTAATCCTGCAGTGTGCAGCCGTCCAAAGGCAACCATATCCCATTTTTGATTCTTAGTCCGGTTTCGGTACTCGGCATGTGCGATGACGTTATATAAACTTTCACTCGATGCCTTAAAGGTTCCTTTTAATAGTTGCAACTCTGCGCCCAACTTTATAAACTGCTGCAGGTTATTGGCATCGGGAAACTGGTAAACCGAAAAATCGTTGCTGACCTCTTTCCATCTGTCCCGTATGAATATGGAATCATTAGCCGGTATTTCAAGACCATAATTCCGCTTATACCAGGCAGAATCGGGGGTGTTATTCACCCTGCCGGTGGACGCAAAATCCTGGAAAGAATAATCGTAGTTCCCGTAGCGCAAACTGTGTTCAAAACGCAGGCGGGGATAAAAAAGCGGGATCACTAAAGAGTCAGTTACCACGGAGTCTTTTCTCCCTAAGTCATATTGCTGCCGCGATAAAAAAGTTACTTCTTTTTCTATGCGGCCGGTTGTTAATACAGTTGAAAAAAGGTCGTTGCCAAACGACGGCTCGCCGCCGATATTGGTTGGAATTGTGAAACGGCTTCGCTCATAAACAGGGTCGTATAAATAATCATTGGCCCGAATGCCGCCACTTTCTCCCGCCTGCATTCTATTGCTTAACAGAACAACATAATTGTTGTAGCGCTTATTAGGCGATTGATACCATGATGTAAGCTGAAAACTTTTATGGCTGTTTTTTTGATTTCGAAAAATGCCCGGCGCAGTTAACAACCGGTAGTTAAACGCTGCATTCCAGGTAGGCCTGATGTTTTGTGTGTGCAGAATTTCGATCATCTGTTCGGCGCCGGTTGCCAGCATATAGCCTAACTCCGTGTAAGGCTTCGGTGTATTAAAAAAGCGTGCATTCTCCAGCTTCCACTTATATACATCAAGGCTATGAAAGCCAGGGTCCCACCCGGTGCGTTGTGGAGTAGAAAACAATAGAGACTTGGTAGCCGAGCCATCATTACCGAGAAAAACATGCGTGGCCGGGATAGGAAACCGTGTAGTAAAATCGCTGATAGAAGTATCGAACGTAGCAGGCCTTACCGACGCTAGAAAATACACCTGGACTTTCAGGCTATCATCGCTGTAATCTCTTCGTTCCACACTGCTGGCGATTGTATCTTTCCTTCCTTCCTTACTTGCGTTTGGCGCCGTCATAGGTGGAGTTACCGTAGCAGGTGATGTAGTCGTAGGTCTTCTGCCCCCAGGCAAACGAATAACAGGATCTTGTGCCAAAAGGGTTTTTGCGGTTACCGAAAACAAGAGCCAAATAAAAATTCTATATAGGATAATTCGTTTCAAATAAGAGTATTAAAATGCTATAATCATTTCACGAAAAATGGCGGAAAATTTTGGCTCAGCTTCTTTGGCCGCCTGTAAAACTTCTTCATGGGTGATGGTGTTTTCTTCGTCCCTAATACCAATATCTGTAATCACACTCATGGCAAATACATTCATGCCGGAATGTGAAGCCGCGATAACTTCCTGCACAGTGCTCATACCTACTGCATGAGCACCTAAAATCCTTATAAGCATATATTCGGCACGGGTTTCAAACGTAGGGCCGGTAACGCCAAAATACACACCTTCCTTTACTTCAATACCTAACCGTAGTGCTATATCTTTTGCTTTAGCAATCAGTTCTTTTTTATAAGGTTCGCTCATATCTGTAAAACGGGGTCCCAATCTATCATCATTAGCACCAAGCAATGGATTTTTTACGGCAAAGGATATATGGTCAGTGATGATCATAAGGTCACCAACCTTAAAGCCTTCGCCTACTCCGCCTGCTGCATTGGATATTAAAAGTGTTTCTATCCCAAGGAATTTCATTACCCGTATTGGAAAAGCCACTTCTTGTGGAGAATATCCCTCATAAAAATGAAAGCGTCCGGCCATTGCAATAATTGGCTTGCCGCCAATGCTACCGAATATTAATTTTCCATGATGGCCTTCGACAGTTGAAACCGGAAAGTGTGGAATCTGTTCGTAAGGAATTTCGTGTGACACTTCAATTTCCTGCACAAAATTGCCAAGGCCGCTTCCTAATACCACCCCTAATTTTGCACCGGCAGAATTAAAGGCGTGTAGAAAATGAGACGCCTCTTTAAGTTTTTCAAACTCGTTCATGGCGACAAAGATAGCCGGCCGTATGTATCAGAATATTTATCAAACTCATAAAAGAAGCGGTAGCAGCAACTGATTTTATTGTTAGATTTGGTGGATTGCTTTTTTTATGAACACCGCGTTAGTTAAAGACCTTGTTTGTAAAGTGGCCCTAAGCGGCGACCCTCATGCTTATAAAAAGCTTTTCCTTTTTTATTATCCCCGGCTGCTCTCTTTTTCTTATGGTTTTACTAATTGCAAAGAAGCATCTGAAGAAGTGGTGTCAGATGTGTTTATGAAAATATGGTCTAACCGTACTACACTTTTGAGAGTAGCTAATTTCCATTTATATATATATGTCAGCACAAAAAACCTATCGCTTAATTGTGTTGAAAAGCAAAAGCGGGATAAAACATTTTCTCTTGACGATGTACATATCGAATTTAAAAGCATCTACTACGATCCTGAACAATTGATGATAAGCGCTGAAATGTTTAAAAGAATTTGCATTGCAGTTCAAAGCCTGCCACCAAGGTGCCGCCTTATTTTTAAATTGATAAAGGAAGATGGCCTTTCTTATAAAGAAGTGGCGGAACTGCTTCATCTTTCCACAAAAACAATCGAAAACCAAATGACCATTGCCCTACGAAAATTAGGCGATGCGGTTGCCCTTCAAAAAGAAGCTTTCCTGCTTTCTTAAAATTTTTCTTTTTGTTTGGGGGTTTTGTAAAGTTTACCTGTCCTTATAACCACATCATCCCTTCATGCACCAAAACCGGTTCTGGAACTTATTGGCAAAACACCTATCTGGTGAGGCATCGGCTGGGGAGTCTATGGAATTGGAAAGCCTTATTAAGAAGCATCCTGAACTTTCTTTTGCCGCACAGCATGTAACTGATTTATGGAAGCTAAAAGCCGGGCATGACGTAAGCGAAGCAGAGAAGGCATTTAAGTTACACATGGACGCTTTAGAAGTTAAGCACACAGACAGCGCTGAAGAAATTGATGGCCAGGTTGAAGAAAGCAAAAAACCTGTTAAGAGAAAGACCCGCCTTCTTTTAAGCTACACGCTGTTACTGTTCATTATAATATCAGGCGGTTTGTTTTTATGGGTAAAAGAAACAAAGCCCTCTGACACAATCGCACCACAGGTAGCTGAAGTTTCTACCCGTCCGGGAAGCCGCACGAAAGTAGTATTACCTGATAGTTCCATCGTTTGGCTAAACGCCGGAAGCAAACTTAAATATGATCATTCCTTTGGACAAACCAACCGCAATACAACCCTCACAGGAGAAGCCTTTTTTGATGTAAAAAAGGCTTCCATTCCGTTTATCATCTACGCAAATGGTATCAGGATAAAAGTTTTGGGAACAGCTTTTAATGTAAAATCTTACCCCAATGAAAAAACTACCGAAACAAGCTTGATAAGAGGCCGGGTAGAAATTACGATTGACAAAAGACCTGGTGAATTATTTATTTTAAAACCAAACGAGAAATTGATTGTTGCCAATGACCTTATGAGAGCTAAACCAGACGATAGGAAAAAACTGCCAATAGTAGTGTTGAGCGAGGTAACACATTCAAGCGACAACCTGGTTTTAGAAACTTTATGGGTAGAAAATAAGCTTATTTTTCACGACGAAAGTTTTGAAGAGGTGGCCAGAAAAATGGAACGATGGTATGGCGTAAAAATAAATATTACTGATGACCGGCTGGCGCAACTGCATGTGGGTGGTGGCCCTTTTGAAAATGAAACAATTGAACAGGCATTGAAAGCTTTGCAAATTGCTTTCGATTTTAATTTTACTTTTAAAGACAATAACATCAATATAACAAGATAAAAACGATTGCTGATGAACATAAACTCCTCCTGATTTCTGCAGGTTTTTACCTTTTAAAACCTATGTATCACCCTAAACATTTGTGTTAATCTATAACGATTTATTATGAGAAAAATGAGAAAGACTACTATTTTAAATCAAACGGCCCGAAGGTTTATTAAAGTTACCTGCGCCTTTATTATGACTTGCTGCCTGCATGTTTCTGCAGCTGGATTTACCCAGGATAAAATTACCCTGAACGTTAAATCGACTGACCTAAAAAAAGTTTTGAATGAAATTCAGAAACAAACAGCTTATCGCTTTTTATACAACCAGGCTTTAGTAAACAATAAGAAAATTGATATCCAGGTAACAGACGAAGAGTTGCCGGCTGTATTAAATATGATTTTGAACGGCAAAGGAATTGGTTATCAAATTCTTGATAATAAATTGATTGTTCTTAAAAGTTCAACAGGTGGCGAAAGGATCGAAGTGCAGGATATTCGCATTACCGGTAAAGTTACGGGCCAGAGCGGAGAGGCTTTAGCGGGCGTTTCTGTAACCGCTAAAGGCACGTCAATTGGTACTGCAACAGATGCTAATGGCAATTTTGCATTAACGGTTCCTGATGCTACTACAACTCTTGTTTTTTCCTACGTTGGATACGATGCACAGGAATTAGCTATTGCCGGCCGGACAACCATAAATGTTTCACTTGCTTCCGCTCAAAACGCTTTGAACGAAGTGGTGGTAATTGGTTACGGTACTGCAAGTAGAAGAGACCTTACCGGTTCTATTGTAAAAATTTCCGGTAAAGAAGTGGCCGATAAGCCTAATGCCAATCCTATTGCTTCATTGCAGGGAAAGGTAGCTGGACTTTCGATTGTCAACTCGGGTACACCAGGTCAGGAACCGGATATACGTATCCGTGGTACGGTTAGTATTGGCCAGGTGAAACCATTATACGTTGTTGATGGAATTTTTCAGGATAATATAAACTACCTGAATCCTAATGATATTGAGTCTATCGAGGTTTTAAAAGACCCTTCTTCGTTGGCTATTTTTGGGGTTCGTGGTGCAACCGGTGTAATTGCTATTACTACAAAAAGAGCAAGGTCTGGCCAAACCGTTGTAAACTTTAATACCAATTATGGTTTCAAAACTTTGGTTGATAAAATCAAACTGGCCAACGCAAGCCAGTTTCAAACATTGTTTGCCCAGGAAAGAGCCAATAATGGAACAACTGCTCCATTCGACTACACAGGTTTGACAGCCGATACTGATTGGATTGATGCAGTAACGAGAACGGGGAAATTTAGCAATAGTAATTTGAGTATAACCGGAAGTACTGATAGAAACCGTTTTTCACTTGGGTTCGGCTATACACTTGATGAAGGTATCATCAAGCACGAGCAACTACAGCGGCTTTTACTAAACTTTAGTGATGAATTTAAAGTTAGCAAGGCGATTAAAGTTGGTTTAAACTTCAATACACAAAAACAAAAGAATCCGTATGGTGCTGGCTGGGTGCTTGATGCGGCGCGGAAGGTGATGCCACAGATTTCCGCTGAAACCAAACCTTTTACTACAAGAGACCCTTATAGCGGTGGCCAGGTGAATCTTAATCTTTATTCACTGTTAGACGTCGGCCTTCAAAATTCAGGAGTTATCAACCCATTGGTAGTTTTGGAAAATGAATATGATAAAACAAAGAGTTATGAGTACCGCTCGGTGGGAAGTGTTTTTGCAGAAGTAAACTTTCTTAGACATTTTACCGCACGTTCTACCGTGTATGCTGATGTAAGCACTGTAAATTCCCGTGTTTATACGCCACTTTATTATGGCTATAATCCACGCACTAATTTACCGGAATTGATCAATCAAAAAACCCGGGTAAACGAAAGCGATCAGACGTATAGAAAGTTTCAGCAGGATCATACGCTTAATTATAAAAACACCTTTGGCGATCATAACTTAACACTCCTTGGTGGTTTTACTACCTATTACTTTAGCAATTTCGGCCGAAATGCAGGAATTACACAAGGACAATTTCCAATTCCAAACAATGAACGGTTCTGGTACCTTAGTAACCAGTTTACTGATGCCTCAACCAGTTCTGCCTCCTCGAACCAAACTGAGAATTCAACTGTTTCTTATCTGGGAAGAGCACTTTACAATTACCAAAATAAATACTTCCTGAATGCTTCTTTCAGAAGCGATGGTTCTTCCCGTATTCCTGAGCAAAACCGGTATCAGCAATTTTGGGCTGTAGGCGCAGCCTGGGAACTTTCAAAGGAGTCCTTTATGCAAAAGGTAAATTTCTTTGACTATCTAAAGTTGAAAGGTTCAGTGGGAAGGCTTGGTAATCAATCTGCGTTCGTACTTGGTGCTGGATCTTTAGATTATCCGTTCTATCCAACCCTAAATTCATCAACGGTAGCCGTATTTGGTAATAATATCTACAAGGCATTAGATGAAAATTATGAATACAGCCCTGATCTTCGCTGGGAGTCTGTTTATGCTCAGGAAATTGGTGTAGAATTTAATGC
>JAQBNG010000221.1 GCA_028288675.1 Flavisolibacter sp.
ATGAAATACTAGGACAGTCAGCTGCTTTTTTAATGCCCATTCAATGGAATGAACCTTTCGGGATCGTAATGGCTGAAGCGATGGCTTGCGGAACACCTGTGCTAGGGTTTCCCTTTGGATCAGTGCCAGAGATTGTGGAAAATGGCATTACAGGTTATATCTGTCAAGATGCAGATGAAATGGTTGATAAAATAAAGGAATTGAGTTCGCTAAATAGAAAAAAGGTCAGGGAAGTGGCAGAAACTAGATTTAGCAGTTTAACTGTTGGCGATGAGTATCTGAATCTGTATACAAAACAAACTTCAAACACTTTAACCATATAAATACGCACTTTGGCATTTTATAATTGCAATAACTTAAGGCATCCCCAAATAATAACCATTATTGTACTATATCGCAGGTTCGCCTTACTAAACTGTTGATTTAAAATCCTCCAGTTAAATAATAGAGCCAGTAGCCATTACTGACTTGATAATTTTTTAAATTTCTACTAAATACTCGACTATTGCTTTTTTATGAAAGGAAGAAACTACTCACTTGACTTTTTAAGAACAGCAATGATGTTCTTAGGCATCCCGTTTCATGCTTTGCTTCTGCAACCAAAGATTTCTTACATAAGTGACCTTTGGAATATGAGGGTATTCGAATTTTTGTTTGAGGCTATTCACACAGTAAGGATGCCTTTATTTTTTTGCCTATCTGGTTATTTATCAGCGTTACTATTTGCGAAATATGGAGTCAGAAACTTTGTTATTAATCGGATTGAGCGAATTTTCATTCCATTTATTTTTTCGTTGTTTACTATAGGGGTCTTTTGTCACTTCCTTACGGTAATAATGACTTACCAACAACAAAATCATTCGATTACAGAATCAGTTCGATTAGCATTTTTGAATTTCGATTTGTCAGCATTTTTTCTAATCCCACCAACACACTTATGGTTTTTGTATTATCTTATTTTTTATCTAGCTATTTTGGTGTTAATTCGAGTTTTGTTCATTTTTTTAAGTAAAACAAAGGCTGTTCGGTTTTCGCCTTTTAAAAGTGTCAATCCTAAATTTGTGATATTCTTTTTTATATTACTATCGTTTATCGCCACGTATTATTTGTTTTCAAATGACTGGGGCAAAGCGCCACATTTAACATTTGAGATTCTTCCTTATTACTTCGTCTACTACTTTTATTTTTTTGCTTTTGGGTGTATAAATTTTTATTTAAAGTCCAATTTTGAACTGACTTTTATCAAGAAGTATTCCAGTTTATTTTTAATAATTGCAGCATTTATTACCTTTTTGAAGTTTTATCCGATCACGAACCTCAATGTATCATTTTGGGTTAAACTAATTTTCATACATAATATAGCCCTGTGGTTATTTTTCTTTGGATTGCTTGGTACCGGACAAAAAATTTCAAATAGGGAGTCAAAGCTTGTTCGATATTTCTCAGATTCTTCTTATTGGGTGTACCTTGTTCACGTGCCTATTCTTTTGACAATGAAAATTGTTTTTCCTGATGGTGTCTCATTGATATCGTTTTTAACCTTACTCCTTGTTGTTCTTTTGATTTCCCTATTTAGCTACCATTTCCTTGTAAGAAACACTATAATCGGCGCCATTTTAAATGGAAAGAGGCAGGAGAATTCCATAAACATTTTTTATAATATCAAGATACATCTAACTAAACAAACTAAACCCGTCTTACTTAGATTAAAAAATATTTTGTCTTATTGAATCTATAAACTCACATTTTAAGGCCATATAATGTAATATTTGCTCTATGAGAAGTTTTCATTCCGTTTTGTTACTTATTATTTCACTTATTTGTTTTTCCTCAGGTAAATCATCCGCGCAAAAAAAAATTATTATTCTTGGTTCTTCCACAGCCGAAGGGCAGTTAGGCGTTAGTTCCTATTCAAACTCTTGGGTTGGAAAATACACTGCCTACGCTCAATCTGTTAATTCCTTGAATACAGTAATTAATTTGGCTGTGTCAGGTTTCGGTACATATTCCGTTGTGCCTACCTGGTATTCTGATGGATACTTAGTTCAACCTGATACGACAAAAAATATTACAAAAGCACTAAGCTTACAACCTGATATTATCATTGTTAATCTGCCCACAAATGATGCGACAACTTATACGACTGTTACCCCAACAATGGCAAGGTTTCGGTTATTAAAAAGAATGTGTGATAGCGCAGGTGTAAAGTTTTGGATTACTACTACACAGCCGAGAAATACGGGAAGATTAGCACAGGATTTAATTCTTTATACTAGGGATAGCATTATACAACAATTCCCGAACCAATATATTGAATTTTTTGAGGGATTAGGAGTACTGGGATTTGGCGGTGGTTCTATATTAGCACAATTTAATTCAGGGGACGGGGTTCATTTGAATGATTCAGGCCACGAAATACTCTTTCAACGTGCCAAGAATCAACCGATTTTGGTAAATACTATACTGCCCATTTATAATTTTGACTTCAAGGCATTAACGACAAATCAAGAAGTTCAATTAAGCTGGAGAGCTGAGAATAGGGGAGTTCTGAAATGTGATGTCGAAAAGTCGGCTGATGGGTTCAATTTTTCTCAAACCGCTTCTTTTCACCCAACTGCGGATGGATATTATAAAGCAGTAGACAATGCTCCATTTCCAGGTACCACTTTTTACCGGATTAAAGTCATATACCCAAGTTCATTTCGCTTTAGCGACGTGATATCAGTTTCTCTTTTAAGCCAAAAAGAAAATGTTTTTATTTTTCCAAATCCCATACAAAATAATAAGCTCAATTTTCAGTTTTCCTATCCCAAAGTCGGAAGGTTCACATTAACTTTAATGGACGTAGCGGGAAATGAAATTTATAGGGATGAATTTGATTATCCAGGAGGATCAATTTCTCAAACTTTCCGATTACAGCCATCCTACAAGAAAGGTATTTACCTCTTAAGAATTTCTAATAAAGAGGCTTTTTTCACGAAACTTATCATCGCAGAGTAAAATTTGTAATCGTGATATATTCGTCTTCAAAACGACCATGGATTTATCGCAATCAGTGATCTAACTAAAAGATCTGCGGCTCATGCAAATCGACATACGTTGGCGGGAAAGGAAATAAGTTTTATTAATTAAATCGTCTGGAATAGATATTCTCTGACTAGGTACTATGAATTCATCTCTGATTGGTCTGAGCCGGCATACAGAAAAAAAATTCCCGGCGCTAATTCCTGCAATAGACCAAAGAGGTTAATTATCTAACTACTTTTTCGTATCACCTTTTAGCCATGTCATTGGTATCTATCATCATTCCCGCTTTTAATTGTGAGGCCCATTTGTCAAAGGCTATTCAATCTGCTTTGGACCAAACATGGGAGGAGAAAGAAGTAATCGTGGTTGATGATGGATCGGCCGACAGAACATTAGAAATTGCGCAACAATTTGAAAAAAATGGTGCTAAAGTCATCACCCAAAAGAACAAAGGTGCCAGTGCTGCACGCAATGCCGGACTGGCAATTGCAAAAGGAGAATGGATCCAATTTTTAGACGCTGATGATTTCCTGAGAGAAGATAAAGTGGCGACTCAATTAGCACTATTAAAAAGCGAAAGAGAGGTAGTCGTTTGTAAGACAGTTCATTTCATCAATGATCCAACGAATGCAGTCCCTGATGGTAATGATTTTTTCCAGGCATACTTAAATGACCCCCTGCGGTTTTTAATCAAGCTTTATGGTGGGTTTGATTACCACTCAGGAATGATCCAGCCGAATGCTTTTCTGGTTCCAAGGTCAGTTATCGACAAGGCTGGGAAATGGGACGAGGAGTTGAGTTTAGATGATGATGGCGAATATTTTTGCCGTGTGCTATTGCAGTGTGAACGTATAGTTTATGCTCCGGAACCAATGAATTTTTATCGTAAGTATGAGAGGAATTTATCACTTTCGGGCTCTAAAACATCTGACGCATACAGAAGTCAATTTACAAGCACAAAGCTCAAACATGAACATCTTTTGTCACATAATGTTGACGAAGATTTGGTGCCCTATATTCATACTGCAACGTTTAAAGCTTTACAATTGCTAAAGCATGAACTTTATCCTGGTCATCAAAAATTATTTATAGAAATAGATGGCTTTTCCAAATCGCTTATCAAGCACCACTCGAGGGGAAACGAAGTATATGGTGGAACTATTTCAAATTTTATTGGAAACCGAATTAGTTGGAAACTCTTGAAACATTTACAACTCTTAAAGTCAAAGGTTCCTTCCTCAAAAAAGAACAGTGCAAGATTTTTATAGATAAAAAATCAGTGACAGTGTCACAACATCAACTCAAATTTTAAAATTTCTACATACAAAGGTCTTTACTGCTTATGCAAGATGAAATAAAAGTCACAGTTAGTTGTGGTACTAAATTCCATTCGGATCATGTAGCTTATCAACTAAGCAAGCATAACATGTTGGATTTGGTGCTGACGTCTCATCCTGCGAAATATTATCTTAACCGCGTACCCTTAAAAAAAGAAAAGGTCAGGTTTCTACCACCTGTCTTTTTGGTTGTATACGGCCTACGAAAAGTCTTTGGTAATTCGATGGGTCTTACCAATTGGTTAAACTACCGGATGCCACTTTTGTATGATAAGCTTGCTGCCCGTTCCATTAAAAAAACAGATGTGCTTTTAACGTGGGCCTGGTCGGGTTTAAATACAATCAGGAAAGTAAAAGAAACCGGTGGCATTGCTATTGTGGAGGAATGTGGATCGTTTAGTCGTTTTCAAAACGAGATTCTGGCAGAGGAATATAAGGCCTTGGGTCTCGAGTTCGATAGTTACACACCACAATTTATTGTGGACCGTCAACTGCTGGAGGCTGAACTTGCCGATTATTTACTATGTCCTTCAAAGCATGTGGCGGCCTCCTTTATAAAGTATGGCGTTCCGGCTGCTAAATGTAAGGTCATTCCTTATGGAGCCAACATTCATTTGTTTCAACCTAAAGAAGTTGAAAAAGAAAAATTTAAGATCTTGTTTGTTGGTACAGTCGGTGTACGAAAAGGATTGATATATCTGTTCCGGGCACTGGAAGAATTGCATGGAAAATATGATTTTGAGTGTACTATTATTGGCGGATTGGAGAACCAGTTCAAACCTGTTTTTGAAAAATATTCCCATCTCTTTACACATATACCACATGTACCACATACAGATCTGGTAAACTATTATGCTCAAACTTCCGTCTTTGTTTTTCCCAGTCTGGATGAAGGAATGGCATTAGTGCAACTGGAAGCATTGGCCTGTGGTGTCCCTGTAATCTGCACGCCTAATTCAGGTGGTGATTCGGTTGTTGAGGAAGGACGTGAGGGTTTTGTAGTACCGGTAAGAGATTCGGAATCCATCGCAGCCAAACTTAAAATCTTACTTGAAGATTCGACCCTTGTGAAATTAATGTCCGAAAATGCGAGAGCCAAAGCCTTGAGCTTTAGCTGGGATACCTATGGCGACAGGCTCTCTGAATTTATTAAATCTATTAAGAATTAAAAGTCGAGTGGTGAGCAGGGAGAGAAAGAAAGTTTGTCTTATTACACCCAATCATATTTCTACGAATCCAAGACTGGTGAAGGAAGCAGTGGCATTGGATAAGAACGGTTTTGATGTCCATCTTATTTTTACCCAGTCAGATTACTTTGAAACCGGCCTTGACCAGGCAATTTTATCACAATACCCGAATTGGACATACGATGCATTGGACTGGAGCGGAAAGGACCTGCACTCAAAAATATTTCGTTCCTTGTTTGGTTTGAGTAAAAAATTAGCAGAAGTTTCTTTCTACTCACTCACGCTAAAAAAGGTTGCACCATTTGTTGTAAACAGAAATTTTTTCTGGCAACTCCAGAAAGCAATTTCTGCTAACGCAGATTTATACATTGGTCATAACTTGGGTGCCTTACCTGTTGCACGTACTGCTGCAAAAAAAACAGGTGCGAAGTTTGGTTTTGATGCTGAAGATTTTCACCGGAATGAAATGGCAGATAATACTACCGATAAGGATGTATTGATAAAAACTTCGGTAGAAGAACAAAACTTTCCAGGGTTGCATCATTTTACTGCGGCAAGTCCGCTGATTGCCAACGCATATAAAAAGTTGTTTCCAACCTTGGATCCAACTGTGATTTTAAATGTTTTTCCAAAGACCAAACTATCAACTCAAAACAGAGAAGCGGGAGAAAACATACGCTTATTTTGGTTTTCACAAACCCTTGGCGACAATAGGGGGATTGAGGTTATTGTTCAGGCAATGGGTAAAACAAGGCAAAGAGTTTTTGAATTGCATTTACTGGGAAATTCTTCTCCGGGATATAAAGAAAAGATCGGGCAGTTAGCATTGACATCGGGTGTAAATAATCAATTGTTTTTTTATGACCCGGTGCCTGAGAATGAAATCTTTCAATTAGCATCTAAATGTGATATCGGTATGGCTTCTGAAACAGGGATACCTTACAATAGAGATATTTGTTTGACAAATAAAATATTCACTTACATCCAATCGGGTCTGGCTGTAGTTGCCAGCGATACAACCGCCCAAAAAGAATTTATTGGTAATTATCCTTCGGCAGGTAAGGTTTATTCAAGAAGTGATTCAGCCTCGTTGGCATCAATACTTGACTACTATGTTGATAACAGGGAAGAATTAGAAGCCAGCAAGCATTCGAATCATCACCTAGGTCAAACGTTTATGAATTGGGAAACCGAACAAGAAAAATATATTGATTGTATCAGGATGTTGTTTCCGGCACATAAAGAATTATCCGTTTGTTAGCTTATAGTTCCTATCAGAAATAACCTGAAACGTACCCTAAAAAATGCTGTTAAAAAGAGTTTTAATCATCTCCCCCTATTTCCCGCCTACCAATGCTGCAGATATGCAAAGGGTGCGTATGTCGCTGCCTTACTTTAAAGAATATGGTTGGGAAGCAGAAGTTGTTACGGTGGGGCTGGAGTACTCAGATATGAGCACCGACCCTTTATTGAAGCAAAGTATTTCACCGGATACGATCGTCCATTATGTGAAAGCGCTGCCCAAGAAATGGACGTCAAAAATAGGACTAGGCAGCATCGCCATTCGTTCGCTTTTTTATTTTAAACGTAAGGTCAACCGCCTTTTGAAGGACAAGCGATTTGACCTGGTCTATTTTTCTACCACGCAATTTCCCGTATGCATCCTGGGAGCTTACTGGAAGAAAAAGTTTAACCTGCCTTACGTGATTGATATGCAGGATCCATGGCATTCGGACTATTATGAGGATAAACCAAAAGAAGAGCGACCGCCTAAATATTGGGCAGCTTATCAACTTAGTAAAAGGTTAGAGCCCATTGCCATGAGTAAAGTAGGAGGCCTGATTGCGGTATCTGCCGGGTACTTGCAAACCTTAGGTGAACGTTATCCAAACTGCAAGACCGTGCCTCAACGAACGATCACTTTTGGAGCTTTTGAACCTGACTTTACAATTGCCAGGCAGAATTTTGCATTGCAGCCATCTGTGCTACCAAAGGGAGACGGAAAGACTTCTATTGTATATGTTGGAAGGGGAGGCAAAGACATGCAAAACGCAGTAAGCTTTTTGTTCGAATCATTCAAGACTGGATTAGAAAAACAGCCTGCTATTTTTAGCCGGTTTCATTTCTATTTTATCGGTACAAGTTACGCGGCGGCGGGAGAGGGGATACCAACAATTTCGCCGGTTGCAGAAGGAGCCGGGGTTGCAAATTATGTTACAGAGATAACAGACCGCATCCCTTTTTATCAAACGTTGAATACCCTGGCTGATGCATCTGCACTATTTATTCCCGGCTCAACCGATCCTCAATACACAGCATCTAAAATCTATCCCTATGTATTGGCGCAAAAACCTTTACTTGCCTTCTTTCACCAGGAAAGTAGCGTGGTGGCCTTTCTTAAGACCTCCGGTGTAGGAACGGTTGTAACCTTTGATCAAAATCCAAAGGAAATCGAGCAAATAATGATGTCATTCATGATCAGTGTTGCTGAAGGTCGTGTTGCTAACCAATCACCAAATGCCGATGTTATGGAAAGGTATTCTGCAAGAACAATGACCAAAAAGCAATGTGAACTATTTAACGCTGTTGTACAATGAGCAGGCTGGCGATTGTTACAACACATCCAATCCAATATTATGCACCGGTTTTCCAGGCAATGGCCAAAAAGCATCCTGATACAAAAGTTTTTTATACATGGGGCGAGGACTCCATTCAAAAGTTCGATCCTGATTTCCAAAAAAATATTGAGTGGGATATTCCTCTCTTAGAAGGGTATGATTATCAATTTTTAAAAAACACCTCATCAAACCCAGGAACTGCCCACTTTAAGGGCATCATTAATCCGGATGCGTTTAGGGCGATCGATGAGTTTAATCCGGATGCAATTCTTGTATACGGGTGGGCATGGCACAGCCATTTAAAAATTATTCGCCATTATGCGAAAAAAAAGAAGGTTTGGTTTAGGGGCGATTCAACTTTGTTGGATTCAACACGTGGTTATAAAAAATTTATCCGTTATGTTTTCCTCCGTTGGGTTTACAGCCATGTAGATCTTGCATTTTATGTGGGAACACAAAACAAAAAATATTTTCAATATTTCGGGCTAAAAGACAAACAATTAAAGTTCGCCCCGCATGCAATTGATAATTCAAGGTTTTCCACTGATAGGAAAGCTGAGGCGGGGCAATTACGAGAACAATTGCATATCCCTCTCTCCGGTAAAGTGGTTTTGTTCGCAGGAAAACTTGAACCTAAAAAAGATCCGTTTACATTACTACAGGCGTTCGAAGAGGTAGATGATGAAAATCTCTTTTTAGTTTTTGCCGGAAATGGTATTTTAGAAAAAGAACTAAAAGAAAGAGCCGATCAATCGGTAAAAAAGAACAACCTTGCATTTCTGGATTTTCAAAACCAATCTGCTATGCCCGTTCTTTACCAGGCTTGTCAAATTTTTTGTCTCCCCTCCGTCGGTCCTGGCGAAACTTGGGGCTTAGCTGTTAACGAAGCCATGGCTGCGGGATGCGCTGTAATTGTTTCAGACAAGGTGGGCTGTGCGCCAGACCTTGTGAAAGAAGAGAAAAATGGAAGTATTTTCAGGCATAAAAATTCAGGAGATTTAGCCAGGGTAATCCAGAGCATGATTAAAAAAAATGATGTTTTAGAAGAGTCAGGTGAAGCGTCAAAAAAAATTATTGAAAATTGGTCTTTCGAAAAACAGGTTTCAGTTATTTTGGAAGAACTTAAAAAGATTTAATGTCGCCATCAGAAGAACATAAAAGCTCCGCATTTAATAGGAAGTATTTTCTCCTGTACATACCATCATTAATTTCATTGATGGCCTCGGGTAGTCCGGTTTTATCCTATTTTATAGCGTGGGCAGGTTCGTTTTTTATTTTCTATCTATCATTTACAAATAAGATAAAAAACACACATACCGATACACCCTTTGCCGAAAAGGTACTGCGGCCTTTGTTCCTTATGCAAATCATTTTTGCAGGATATATGAGTTGCTCCTCAATTTTTAATTTCATGGATTTACTTGGGTATGAATATTTTACAAGGATTACCTATAAAATAGTTGACCCTTATGAAATCGGATTAACCGCTGGTTGCCAACGCTATTACTTACTTGGACATGCTGCATTAGTACACGGGATGTTAGTATTTTATTCTTCAGATATCATCTCTCCGAATAAAATTAATATATCTAACTGGCCAGCTTTTTTTATCAAATTTGGTGTTATTGCAGGTATTGTTGGCCTAGGATTTTCTAAGGTTGGTGGATTATCGATCCTGGGAGGTTCAATATCAGGAATCGCTTTTGTTGCCTCGACTATCGGTTTTGCGTTGTCGATCCCATTGAAAAAAACAAGCTTGATTTTGATTGCCGCTTTGATTTTTGGCAGTAACCTCTTAAGAGCTTTAACGTCCGGTTTCAAAGAACCCGTTATAGTCAGCTTCTTAATGTTGGGCTTATTTCTTTACCCATTTTATAAAAAAATTATTCTAACGACATTCGTTCCCCTTATGCTCTTGCTCTTTGCCGTGTTACCTACCTATGTCAACACTTTCCGGTCATACAGTGGTGGTGGGGATGCTGAGGCTGCGAAAGCAGAAGCCCTGCAGAAAGTAAGAGAGCAAATGAATGGAGAAGGGCTGGCTGAAACCAATTGGGAGTTCCTTAGGGGCAGAATTTCGGAGATTGGGCTATTTGTTAAATACAAAGAAAACGTAGAGAATGGCGGAAGATTTTACGGCTTTGAGATACTAGGTCAAACCATGTTGGCATTAGTTCCAAGGATATTGTGGAAAGACAAGCCGGTAACGGAAAATATGGTAAACGTGAGAGTTATTGAGAATGGAATTATTAATGATGAGGTTAATGTATCAGCTAAGCCCCAGTATATTGTTGATAGCTATTTATCATTCGGTGTTGTTGGTGTCTGGATTTTTCTATTTCTGTATGGTGCAATAGCACAACTAATCTGCAACAAGTCTGAAAAACTATTCGGCGGTTATTTATTTGGTGTTGCGTTTGTATTCACAGGAATGATGGGTGTTATGTGGAGAGGTAACTGCTTTGAGTTTATTTTTAATTCAATATTGTATGGATACCTGGCCCTGCTACTCTTATACTTTATTTTAAATAAGTTGAATATCGTTGAAGAAAAGAGGTAATGGTTACAATAAAAATTTTTTGTCATACGCAATTATCTTATCAGGTAATTAGCCTGTTTAGTGAAGCTTTACCAGTTGCACTAAACCATTAGCTTGATTTTAATTCAGTAAATTTTATGGATGTTGCTTTTACTATTAATCCTCTGGGCTTGGAAGGGCTAGGTTCTACCCTTACTTCATTAATTCGAAATTGTAGAGAAACAAGCAATTTAGATTTATGGTTTTTTTGTTCAGATTGCAAGAAATCACATAAAAGTATTATAGAAGACCTTCTTAAAAATGAAAACTTTAAAGGCCGATCAAATTACATTGACTTTAATGCAAAGGAGATTTTTGGCCACTTAAGATCACTACATGGAGATTGGACCAGTTATGGAAGACTTTTGATACCAGACTATATTAAGAGTGATGTTGTCCTCTATTTAGATGCGGATCTTATTATTTTAATTGACGTCCTGGTGTTAATCGGTTTCGATTTTGGGGGGAAATATTTAGCTGCAGTTCCAGGAGGCAAAGTAAAATATGCGTTAGAAAGAAATTTTTTTATCAACTCCCTAAAAGTATCACCAGAGGTTGACTATTTTAATGCTGGTGTGTTATTAATGAACCTTCCACAATGGCGGACAGATGAAATACAATGCAAATGGAAAGATATAGCGATGGAATATCCAAATGATCTCCTGGCTGTTGATCAAACCCTTTTAAATGCTGTTTGTAAAGGTGCCTTTGCCCATTTGCCGCCTAATTTTAATACTGCCTGGTGCCCTGGAGATAGCAAACCGTCAAATGCCGAGGATTCCATCTTACATTTTGTTGGCTCCCCCAAACCCTGGGATGTTTTTGGGAAAACGCTGCACCAAGGGTACGACACGTGGAAGGAATATAACACGCCGGGCTGGAACAATGAATTTAACGGTATGACATGGAATAAAATGGCGCGAACATGGAAGATCAAAAATTCCATTTTTATTAAAATGAAAGAAAAATATGCACAGGGGAATTGAGTACGTCAATGAAATAATGAATAATTATGGTTTAAATTTTTGAGCAGTTAAATTACTTTCCACAACCTTAATGAAAATTTTATTTGTTTCTCCCTCTTATAAACCGGCTTACGTTTATGGTGGTCCAGCCGTTTCCATAAGCGAATTAGCAGAAGCGTTAGTTGCTATTGGTCATACCGTAACTGTTTATACAACTACGGCGAATGGAAAGGAGGAATTAGCGGTACAAAAAGGAGTGCCCTTATCTGTCAACGGAGTTACAGTATATTATTATAATAGACAAACCGGCGATCACACGCATGTTTCCACCGATCTTTGGCAAAAACTTTGGGCCACAGCTGCTTCTTTCGACGTTATCCATTTACAGTCATGGTGGAGCGTTTTGATTTTAGGCGCAGCAGCCATTTGCCGAATAAAGAGGTGCAAATACTTTATCTCACCAAGAGGGATGCTGAGTTCATACAGCTTTGAAAAACAACACAGCTTACCAAAGAAATTAATTCATTACACTCTCGGAGGTCCTCTTCTGAAACATAGTTATTTGCACGCCACTACTTTGTTAGAGTGGAATGATTGCTTGCGTGTAAACACTTCATGGAAAGGATTTATTTTGCCAAACCTGGTGCGCTTTCCAAATCATTTTCCTCGAAAGAAACAAACCCGGAATGATACAGAACCATTAGTATTTGGTTTTTTGTCACGCATTGACCATAAGAAAGGTCTTGAGTTGCTGATGCAGGCACTTTCAACCGTTACTTTCGATTTCCGGCTTATGATAGCGGGGGCGGGAGATGAGAGCTATATTTCTATTTTGAAACAATTAGCAGCTCAATTGAAAATTAGTTCAAAAATAGAATGGTGTGGTTGGAAAAACGGTGAAGAGAAATTTCAGTTCCTGCAATCAATTGATCTGTTTGTATTAACATCATACAACGAAAATTTCGCTAATACAGTTATTGAGTCATTAGTAATAGGCACCCCTGTTTTTTTAAGTGAAGGAGTCGGATTGGCTGATTATGTAAAGAAAAAGGACCTAGGATGGGTTTGCGACACCAATGTACAGTCAATAGAACAAATGCTTAATAGGATTTTTGTAGAGCAAGACAAACTTCTTTCAATACAAAAGTTTGCCCCGGATTTGATAAATGCAGATTTTAATAAAACAGATCTCGCTTCTAATTACGCTGATGCCTACCAAAAATTTATCTAACCATCTTTTGCACAACTATACAGTTGATAGCCCACAAATACAAATGAATTTTATTCCCATATCAGTTATCATCTTAACGTTTAATGAAAGCAAGAACATTTCTGCATGTTTGGAGAGTGTAAAAGAATTGACAGATGATATCATCATTGTTGATTCCGGGTCTACAGACGATACGCTATCAATAGCAACTTCGTACTCAACCAGGCAATATCATCATCCTTTTGAGAACTATTCAAAACAGCGAAATTGGGCTTTTCAAAATGTGAATTCCAAATACCATTGGATACTAAACATGGATGCTGACCATCGGCTCACACCGGAGTTAATTAGCGAATTAAGAAGCTGGTTTACAAATGGCATCCCCGATAATGTTAACGGATTCATGGCATCCCGCAGAACTATGTTCATGGGCAGATGGATAAGGCATGGTGGCCATTATCCCGTTTACCACGGAATAATCTTCCGGAAGGGTTTTGGGTTGTGCGAAGAAAAAGAATACGATCAACATTTTATCATTGATGGAAAAAGTATTCTTCTAAAAGGTGATATCATTGATATTATTACTGATTCATTGACCAATTTTATAGCGAGACATAACAAATGGGCCACCCTCGAAGCAAATGATATCTTGAACCTAGGAGATAGCAACAAAAAAATTCTTCCTAAAAAGAATGGCAATATGATGGAAAAGCGGCGATTTCAGCGGATGAAATATTATAGTTACCCCCTTTTTGGAAGAGTTTTTCTTTACTTTTTTTTCCGGTTTATTTTAAAGGGAGGCTTTAGGGATGGAAAACCAGGGTTAATTTTCCACTTTTTACAGGGCTTTTGGTTTCGCTTTTTAGTTGATTCAAAAATATACGAACTAAGAAAAATGGAAAATAAATAAAAGATATTTTTATACCTTACATTAGCCAAAAATACCAGAATTATATGCTACGATTAGCTATTCTACTTATTATTACTTTAGCCATTTCCTGTAAATCTAAGAAAGAAGAGACCCCACAAGAAGACAACTGGATACTCGCGAATAGAAAAGTATCGACTGATAAATTGAACGCTTTTGGGTTTCCTGATACTACCTATACTAAAATGTATACCTATCAAAATTACAATGTAAAGGATAGCAGTGAAATGTTTGCTGTTAGTAAGTACGATGATGAAAGAAGGCTGATTTCAAAATCCTTTTTTTTGGTAGGAAAAGACGGCTCCCCTTTCCTTAAGTCGCAGTCCAGGTATACTTATTCAGGTAAAAATTTAGCTGCTGCCATTGATGAAGCAAATGGAGTTCTGACGAAACACGAAAAGTATAGTTATGATACCAGTGGCAAACTTCTTAAATCCACCATAATACGTATGAAAAACTTCGATAAAATTTTTGCAATAGATGAAGATGAAATTCTGCAAAAAGAAAAATTGGTAAATCAAGCATATGATACTTTAAACATTACGTATAGATATGATGCCGGCAATAAAAATATTGGCGGTGATATGGTGGATAATAGAGGTAACCTGATTAGAAGAGACGTCAACATCTACTCCGGCAATTCACCAATTTCTACATACAACTTTGGTCCGGGAGGCGATACACTTCAGCGCATAGTTTATGTACAGCAGGGCGATAAGATAACATCCCAGTCTGAGAACGATAATTTTATTATAGCAACTGCAATGAACTCCGGCTTTGTAACGGGAAAATTAACCTTGGATAAAAAAAAGAACGAAAAATTAAGGCAGGAGTGGACCTATGCGAATGGAAGATTAGCAGAAGAAAAAGTTTATATTAATGAACAGAAGAACTCCAAACAATAAAAAATAATTAAAAAATGCCTTTTTTAATTATTTTTATTTACATTCGCAGTATAACCAGTATCCCTAGCTAACTTACTTTAATCAACATCCTTCAAAAAACTGCCAATACAACTCCAAGTCTCTGTGGAACCATCAACTTATTTTTAACAAAAAAACAAAAGAAATGAAAAAGAAGTTAATGTTCCTTGCGTTGGGAGTTGTTGCTGCCTGTTCAGTTGCCTTTTCCCAAGTTAATGTAAATGAAACCATCAATGGTAACAACATTGTTGGTA
>JAQBNG010000235.1 GCA_028288675.1 Flavisolibacter sp.
TGGAAAATATACAACGGGTGGCAGGGGAGGAAAGGTGATGACCGTTTCAAATTTAAATGATGATGGCTCGGGAAGCTTTAGAGATGCAGTTGAAAAAAGCTATCCAAGAATTATCGTGTTTGCTGTCTCCGGAACTATTCATTTGCAAACCAAATTGAACATTAAATCAAATGTCACTATCGCCGGACAAACAGCGCCGGGTGATGGAATCTGTCTTGCAGATCAATCGGTATCACTAGGTGGAGATAACATCATTGTACGTTACCTGCGTTTTCGAATGGGAGATAAATTTCAAAGAGGTGGAATGGTAGATGGCAACGGTGGTGATGACGCATTTGGCGGCGTAAGAAGGAAGAATATAATCGTTGATCATTGCAGCATTAGCTGGAGCACTGATGAAGTATTTTCAATTTATGCCGGGGATAGCACAACGGTACAATGGAACTTTATTTCGGAGCCGCTGAACTATTCTTACCATTTTGAAACAGGTGATAAGGACTACGAACATCATGGCTTTGGCGGCATATGGGGTGGGCGGCATTTAACGGCACATCATAATTTATTTGCTCATTGTAATAATCGTAATCCAAGGTTTGACGGCATCAGAAATGCGCCTGAAGAAAATGTTGACTATCGTAACAACGTAATTTATGATTGGGGCGCCAATAATATTTATGCAGGTGAAGGTGGCCGCTATAATATCGTTAATAATTATTTCAAGTGGGGTCCTTCTACAAACAAGAATGTAAAGTATCGCATTGCTAATCCGGGCCGGTGGGAAAAGCCGGTTATTCCTTTTGGCAAATGGTATGTAAACGGCAACTATGTTGATGGCGCTGACGATGTAACAAAGAATAATTGGTTGGGCATCTATATGGGTAACGGCGGGACAGAAGATGATAAGAAAGCTGCGGTAGTTAGTACTGTACATGCTTCGGAAAATATCATGTTGCAATCAGCATTAGAAGCCTATGAAGCAGTTTTGAAAAATGGCGGATGCATTAACCCTTCAAGAGACACACTGGACCAGCGAATTGTAAGGGATGTGAGGAACAGAACCGGCGGTTTGATAGATGTACAAGGCAACTATCCGCATGGCACGGCATACGAACAAACCGTTACGGCATGGCCCTTTTTAAAATCGTTGCCAGCTCCTAAAGATTCTGATAGCGATGGTATGCCTGATGATTGGGAAACAAAGCATGGCTTAAATCCAACTGATGCTTCGGATAATACATCTACTATCTTAGATAAGCACTATACAACTATTGAAGTTTACATCAACAGTTTACTAACTCATAAAAACTAACGCACATGCAACGCAGAAATTTTATTAAGAACACATCCATGGCCGCCGCAGGCCTGGCACTAACTCAAATCCCTGGTTCGTCTTTTGCTTCCGGCTTTGCAAAAAAGAGGGTGGCCATTGTAGGCACCGGCCACCGGGGCACCGGCTTTTGGGGAGAACCCGTTGTTAAAAATTTCGGCGATGTTGTGGAGTTTGTGGGCTTGTGCGATAAAAACCCGGGAAGGGTAGCCTATGCTAAAGAGCGGATGAAAGTAGCCTGTCCCACGTTTACCGACTTTGAGCAGATGATGAAAACAGTAAAGCCGCAGATTGTGATTGTCACCACGATGGATTCAACGCATGACCAGTTTATTGTTCGTGCCATGGAATTAGGGGCTGACGTAATTACTGAAAAGCCCATGACCACTGATGAAGTAAAATGCAAAGCGATACTTGATGCGGAGAAAAAGACGGGTAAAAAAGTAACCGTTGCATTTAATTATCGTCATGGCCCGCACATGATAAAGATGAAAGAAATGCTTGCGGCCAACCGTATCGGCAATATAACTTCTGTTGATTTTAACTGGATGCTCAATGTGCATCATGGCGCTGATTATTTTCGCCGCTGGCATGGTTTAGTCGCCAAAGGCGGATCGCTTTGGGTGCATAAGGCTTCACATCATTTTGATTTGTTGAACTGGTGGTTAAATTCGGAACCAGTAGAAGTTGCCGCTTATGGTGAGTTAGAGCATTACGGCAAAAACAACTCGTTTAGAGGTGTAAAATGCAGGGGCTGCGAACATAAAGACTATTGCAAATTTTATACTGACATTACAAAGAATGAGTGGCTGAATAATCTATATGTAAAGAACGAACATCATGATGGTTACCTCCGTGACGGTTGCGTATGGCGCAAGGAAATTGACATCTGGGATAAAATGTCGGCACAGATAAAATATGCTAATGGTGTAACAGTTAATTACAGCCTCACCACATATTCGCCTTACGAAGGGTGGCGTATCGCTTTTAATGGTTTTGGCGGTAGATTGGAATCATGGCAGGATATTCCTTACCAGGATGAGGATGGTTTAAACCAGGAGCAGAAACATGCCATTGAAATGTCTCAGGATAAAGATGCATTGCCCGGTAAGTTCCGTGAGATTATGGTGATGGATAATTTTAAAAAAGAACACGAGATCATTAAAGTGCCACAATACGCAGGCGGGCATGGAGGCGGTGATCAAAGGATGCATAACCGTATTTTTAGAAACCCTTCAGATAATCCCTATAATATTTTGGCCGGTACAAGAGATGGTGCTATGTCGCTGTTAATTGGTGTGGCGGCAAGAAAAAGTATAAAAGAAAAACGGCCTGTTCAAATTTCAGAATTGACCGACCTGGTACCAAAAGCAAAACGTCACGAAGTATAAATGCTATGAAAAAAACCTACTGGGCAATCATTGCTTTTTTTGCAATAACAGCTTTTGCATTACCGCCGAAAAAGAAAACTACAGTTTATCTTATCGGCGATTCTACCATCTCTATCAAGGACATAAAAGCTTATCCCGAAACCGGCTGGGGTATGCCTTTCGCCAACTTTTTTGATTCAACTATTACCGTAGATAACCGTGCAAAAAACGGCCGCAGTACAAGCAGTTTTAGAAAAGAGGGTTTGTGGCAACCGGTAGCTGATAATCTTGCCGAAGGCGATTATGTATTTATACAATTTGGGCATAATGATGAAGTGAAAACAAAAGCAACTTTTACAACGGAACAGGAGTTCACGCAGAACCTTGGCCAGTATATAAATGAAGCGAGAAATAAAAAAGCAATCCCTGTTTTATTAACACCGGTTGCAAGAAGAAAGTTTGATTCTGCAGGCCGCATACAAGGCACACATGATGTGTATTCAAACCTTGTACGTGATGTGGCAAAAAGGCTGGCTGTTCCGTTGATTGACCTGGATTTAAAAAGCCAGGCTTTACTGCAACAAATGGGAGCCGATGCTTCTAAATATTTGTTTAATCATCTGCAGGCAGGTGAGCATCCAAATTATCCCGGTGGCAAAATTGACGATACGCATTTCAGCGAACTGGGTGCAAGAAAAATGGCACAAATTGTTTTAGCAGAAATCAAGGCTTTAAAGCTTGAACTGGCAACACATATTTATCAGCCGCCGGTAAAAAAATAATTCATTTCTTCTTTCAACTATGCTTAGAATACTCACTATAACAATTGCCCTCGCTTTGGTGGCTTTTACCTTCCCGCTCAAAGGAAAAACAAAAGTTTATTTAATTGGTGATTCTACCATGTGCGAATACGAGTCTTCAAGAGCGCCGCTAACCGGCTGGGGCATGCCTTTCAAGGTCTTTTTCGATTCAACAGTGCAAATTGACAATAGAGCAAGAGGCGGAAGAAGCACAAGGACATTTATAAGCGAGAACCGCTGGCAACCTATTGCCGATAGTTTGCGGGAAGGCGATCTTGTATTAATGCAATTCGGGCATAACGATGAGGCCAAAGAAGAAAAATATAAAGACCGTTATACGCCGGTAGCTGACTATAAAACAAACCTTATAAAGTTCATTGCTGAAACAAGGGCGAAAAAAGCAATACCTGTTTTAATTACACCCGTAAGCCGAATGAAGTTTACTAATGGAGTGGCGCAGGAAACGCATACAGAATACACAGCAGCAGTGCACGAAGTGGCAAAGCAGTACAAAGTTTCTCTCATTGACCTGGATAAAAAAAGCAGGGACCTTATGCAGTCAATGGGCCCTGAACATTCAAAACTTCTTTTCATGCAATTACAACCGGGTGAACATCCTGCTTATCCCGATGGACAAAAAGACAACACACATTTTAATGAATATGGCGCAAGGCGAATTGCAGAATTAGTATTGGCGGGTTTGAAGGAAAATGGTGTTGAGTTAGCAGAAAGAATTGTGCAGCCAGTGAAAAAATAATCATTTTAAAAGTAGTAGCATGACAAGCATAAAACAACAAAAGGCGTTTTTTTTATGTGTTGCAATAACCTGTTGTTTTATAGCTAATGCACAATCAACAGTTGGCATCACTAATAAGCCGGATACTTCATACACAAATTACAGTGCTTATAATAGCATCAGGAAACAACATCCCAATGCAAAGCTTGTTAGTACAACAGTTTTAAAATCCGTAAAACAAAAGAGTGACATAACCTATTGCAGCGTTGGTGAACGCAAACTTTTACTGGATGTATTTTATCCATCTGCAAAAACAAAGGAAAAACGGGTTGCAATAATGATCATTCATGGTGGTGGCTGGCGAACCGGTAACAGAACGCAGCATTACGCATTGGCGCAACGCCTTGCCGATCTTGGATACGTATGCTTTACACCGGAGTACAGGCTATCAACAGAAGCACTTTATCCAGCCGCGGTTTATGATTTAAAAGCAGCCTTACGATGGATTCATAAGAATGCAAAAAAGTATAAGATCGATACAGCTAAAATTTCAGTGATGGGCTTTTCTGCGGGCGGTCAGTTGGCTGCCTTGCTTGGAACAACAATAGGCAATAAAAGTTTTGAAGGTACCGGCTGCTACCCTGATTATTCTTCTGATGTACAGGCAATAATTGATCTTGACGGAACGCTATCTTTTGTTCATCCCGAATCAGGCGAAGGCGATGACAGTAAAAGAACATCAGCAGGAACTTATTGGTTTGGCTATTCAAAAAAGGACAATCCCCTGTTATGGGAAGAAGCCTCTCCACTGGCTCATGTAAGCAAGAGCACACCGCCAACATTGTTTATCAACAGCAGTGTAGTACGCATGCATGCCGGTCGTGATGACTATATGAAAGTGCTAAAAGAGGCTGCTATTTATACTGATGTAAAAACATTTGAGGGGGCACCGCATCACTTCCCTTTTTTTGAACCCTGGTTCGAGCCTATGGTGAGGTATGTAGATGAGTTTTTGAAAAAAGTTTTTGTTTCAGAAAAAAATAAATAATGAAAGGTCATCTTATCGTGTTTCTTTCTTTCTTCTTTTTTACCTGCGCATCTTTTGCACAGACGGGAAATCCGCAACAACACAAGTATGTGTTTACTGTTGCTAAAGATGGCAGCGGCGATTACAAATACATTCAGGAAGCTATTGATGCTATGCGGGTGTACCCGCTTGCACCTATTACGTTGTATATAAAAAATGGGGTTTACAATGAAAAGATTGAACTGCCGGCTACTAACACGGATGTAATATTCATTGGTGAAAGTGTTGAAAAGACCATCATTGTTTTTAACGACTATTCCGGAAGAGGAAAGCTCACAACATTTACTTCGTACACGGCAAAGATTTCGGGTAACCGTTTCACCGCTCAAAATATCACTTTCTCTAATTCGGCAGGAAGGGTGGGGCAGGCAGTGGCTTTATATGTAGATGCTGATAAAGCGGTATTTAAAAACTGCCGTTTTCTTGGCGACCAGGATACCATCTTCGCTGCCGGCGAAACATCAAGACAATACTTTGTTGACTGCTATATTGAAGGCACAACGGATTTTATTTTCGGTCCATCCACTGCTGTATTTCAGAGTTGCACTATAAAAGGAAAAACAAATTCTTATATCACGGCAGCAAGTACAACCTCAGGCAAAAAGTTTGGTTATGTGTTTTTCGATTGTAAAATCATTGCCGACACTTCAGTAACAAAACTCTATCTCGGGCGGCCGTGGAGGGCCTATTCCCGAACTGCTTTTATTCGTTGCCAACTACCTAAGGAAACTGCTCCTGAAGGCTGGAATAACTGGGGTAATACCGAAAACGAAAAGACTGTTTTATATGCTGAATATAAAAACATTGGTGAAGGCGCTTCTGTAAAGTCTCGTGTAGCCTGGTCAAAGCAGTTAACCGATAAAGAAGCAAAACAATATACCGCTGAAAATATTTTTTCAAATGCTTCTGTTGGGACAGAGGATCACAGGTGGTTTCAAACTATTCAAATAAAGCCATTCGAATGGCCGGTTAATAAAAACAAGCAATGAAATACGTTTCTTACATATTGGTCTTATTTCTGTCTTTAACATCCATCAAAAGTTGGTGCCAACAAAAACAAATGATAGTTGCGCAGGATGGCTCGGGTAACTACACTACGGTTCAACAAGCTTTTAATGCCATTCCTGTCAACAATAAAAAGCCTGTTACTGTTTTTGTAAAAAACGGCATTTACAAAGAGAAGCTCATGCTGGATTCGTCTAAACGATTGGTTACTTTAATTGGGGAAGATAAATTTAAAACCATACTCACGTTTGATGATCATACAGGTAAAGTTTCGCCAAAAGGAGATATCATCAACACCCGGACATCGTTTAGTTTCCTGGAAGCTGCCAATGATTTTACGGCAAAGAACATCACCTTTCAAAACGATGCCGGCTTTACCGCAGGACAAGCAGTTGCTATTCAAATTGAAGGCGACAGATCGGCTTTTTATAACTGCCGTTTTATTGGCAACCAGGATGTGTTGCTTGCTTCTAAGTCCAATACAAGGCAATATTTTGAGCATTGCTACATAGAAGGAACTACCGATTTTATCTTCGGTCCATCTACTGCATGGTTTGAAGGTTGTCATATTCATAGCAAGAAGAACTCACATATAACGGCTGCGTCTACGCCAAAAGAAACAACATTCGGTTATGTTTTTAATGATTGTATTTTAACCGGGGACACATCATTGCACAATGTTTCTTTGGGTCGTCCGTGGCAGGCATTTGCACACGTAGTTTATATGCACAGTTATATTGGGCAGCACATCAAACCTGAAGGGTGGTCAAAATGGAACAATACAAATAATCACCTGACGACCACATACGCCGAATATCAAAATTCTGGACCCTCTTCTGATCCAGCCTCACGTATCAACTGGTCGAAGCAGTTGACCGATGATGAAGCACGGAAATACCAATTGAAAAATGTTCTGCGGGACTGGAATCCACAAACAAAAAATTGATGAAAAGTTTACTGATTGGTATAGGGTTATTGTTATCCCTTACTGCGTTTTCCCAAGCGCCATCCACCTCAAAAGTTTGGGTAGCGGATAATGGTGATGGCACGTATAAGAATCCCATTCTTCATGCTGACTACTCTGACCCCGATGCCATACGTGTTGGTGAGGATTATTATATGGTTTCATCCTCCTTTGAGGACGTTCCCGGTTTACCCATTCTTCATTCAAAAGATTTAGTGAACTGGACGTTAATTGGGCATGCGTTAAAGCATCTCCCCCCGTATGAACATTTCTCTTTGCCAAGACATGGTGAAGGAGTTTGGGCGCCATCACTTCGCTATCATCAAGGAGAGTTTTATCTCTATTATCCTGATCCTGATTTTGGCATTTACCTGACTAAAGCAAAGGCTGCGGCAGGCCCATGGAGCGAACCCCTTTTAGTAGAAGGTGGCAAAGGATTGATTGACCCGTGCCCCTTGTGGGATGATGATGGCAAAGCCTATTTAGTACATGCTTATGCCGGAAGCCGTGCAGGAATTAAAAGCATCATCGTAGTAAAAAAATTAAGCAGTGACGGAACCAAAACATTGGACCAGGGTGTGCTGGTTTATGATGGTCATGAATTAGACCCAACCATTGAAGGACCTAAGTTTTATAAGCGTAATGGCTGGTATTACATTTTTGCTCCAGGAGGTGGTGTAGCAACTGGCTGGCAAACAGTATTACGGTCAAAGAATGTGTATGGCCCTTATGAAAGAAAGGTAGTGATGGACCAGGGTTCTTCTATAATCAATGGTCCGCACCAGGGCGCATGGGTAACAACACAATCAGGAGAGGACTGGTTTCTCCATTTCCAGGATAAAGAAGCTTATGGCAGGGTTGTGCATTTGCAACCAATGAAGTGGGTGGCTGACTGGCCTGTGATTGGGGTAGATAAAGACTCAGACGGAAAAGGAGAGCCGGTGCGTCGATATAAAAAGCCGGCCATTGGTAAAACATATCCTGTAAAAACGCCTGCAGAAAGCGATGAGTTTAATGGCACAAGCTTGGGACTGCAATGGCAGTGGATGGCGAACCCAAAAGCTACATGGGCTTTTGTAAATCCTGCAAATGGATCACTACGGTTATTCACTGATAAGATTCCTGATAGTGCTAAAAACATATGGAACGCACCCAACGTTTTACTGCAAAAGTTCCCGGCAGAAAGCTTTATGGTAACCACTAAGCTCACCTTTAAACCAAATACAAGAATAGAGAATGAAAAAGCAGGCCTGGTGGTGATGGGTTTCAGTTATGCAGGACTTGCCCTGAAGAGCAGAAAAGAGGGCATCTACCTGGTTCAAACCCTTTGCAAGGATGCAGAGAAAGGAAAAAAAGAAATAGAAAAAGAATTGATGAAGCTAAGTGAGCCTACGATTTATTTCAGGGTGAAAGTTACCAGGGGTGCAAAGTGCAGTTTCAGCTATAGTCTGGATGGAAAAACATTCACGAACACAGGTGAAGAATTTACGGCGGAAGTAGGCAGATGGAAAGGTGCAAAAGTTGGTGTTTTCTGTACAAGAGAAACCAACATTAACGATTCGGGCTATGCCGATGTGGATTGGTTTAGAGTAGAACCAGTACAATAAAATCGTAAGTGTAAGTGCATAATAAAGTATAGGTATCACCATTAATAAAAACGCTCATAATTTTATTGGGCATCATGCTTCTGTTTTGCTGAAAGCTTTGCCTGCATTGCGTTTGCTACCATTATTTGATGGTTCGGTATAAGAGTTTTCAGTAAAGCTTAGTGTCTGCTTATTCAAAAGCGCAATTAGTTTTGTTCTTGTAAATAACAAGCACCGTATCCTAAACCCAATTTACTATCGTTGCTTGCCCTAACGCTTGTTTGTGAAAGTGATAAAACTTTAAAACAAACAATATGAAAAAGCAAATGACAACTTCAAAAAGCCGTACTATTCCATTCAGGCTATTACTGGCAGGCCTTCTTTTTATCGGCAGCACTTCTTTAGTTCAAGCGCAAGAAAATGTAGTACCAGCTTCAGCACCTAATGTAAAATATGTTGGCATCGTTGATGCCAGGTATGTCTTCCAGGTAGACTTCCAAAATGATGCCCCGGAATTTACGCTTGAAATAAAAGATCAGCAAGGTTACCAGCTATTCGTAGACAGGTTCAATACCAAAAAATTCAGAAAACAATTTGCTATTGAAAAGGGCGATTTTGGCGACAATGCAATAACCTTCACTTTTGTTTCTAAAGGCATTATTCAAAAGCAAGTATTCGACATCAGTACATTTTCACGTGTTGTTGAAGAAGTAAGTGTAGTTAAACTATAAGAGCAAAGTTCTTCCAGCCATGTATTCTTCTCCTTATAACCGCTTTTGGATACAGCTAAAGGAATACATGGCTGACAAGGATTTTTCTGCAATTGATAAAAGAGCAATAAGGCCTTTTGCCTAATATTGCTTATGCAATTTATTAATACAGCCATTCTCTCTTATGGCATGTCTGGCCAACTTTTTCATGCGCCTTTTTTACAGGTAGATAAGGGCTTTACACTTTATGGTGTTTGGGAACGCTCAAAAAATCTTGCGCAGGAAAAGTATCCTTCAATAAAAACCTACAGAACATTTGAAGAGCTCTTAGCTGATGAGGCTATTGAGTTAGTAGTTGTAAATACACCTAACTACACCCACTATCAATACACAAAAAGAGCGTTAGAGGCTGGTAAGCATGTGGTGGTTGAAAAACCCTTTACCGTGTTGGTTGAAGAAGGTGAGGAATTGATGCAACTTGCAAAAGATAACCGCTTATTGCTATCTGTTTATCACAACCGCCGCTTCGATAGCGATTATAAAGCCATTAAAAAAATTGTAAAAGAAGGATGGCTGGGAGAGGTAGTGGAAGCAGAGTTTCATTACGACCGTTATAAAGAAGATCTAAGTCCGAAAGTTCATAAAGAAACTCCGGGTCCGGGCACAGGTGCTTTGTATGACCTGGGTTCGCACTTAATTGACCAGGCCTTGCAACTTTTTGGTATGCCTGAAGCTGTTTTTGCTGATATACAGACAATGCGGTCTGTGTCGCAGGTAGATGATTATTTTGAACTGCTGCTGTATTACAAAAAATTACGGGTCCGACTTCACTCCAGCTATCTTGTTAGGGAGGCCTTGCCTGCTTATGCACTGCATGGTACAAAAGGTTCGTTCATCAAGGCAAAAACCGATGTGCAGGAAACGGCATTACAGGCTGGCCAAATGCCCGGTGGCGAAGCTTGGGGTGCCGAACCTGAAAACGAAAAAGGATTGTTGCACACAGAAAAGGATGGCAGGATCATTAAAGAATCCATCACTTCTGAAAGAGGCAATTACGGAGATTACTATACGGCTATCTATAAAGCTATCAGGGAAAAAGGAACTCTGCCCGTTAGCGCGGAGGAGGGCCTGTCCGTGATTAAAATCATTACTGCCGCCCGGCAAAGCAGCGAACAACAAAAGGTAATCAGGCTATAAGCTTCCTGTTTTTCATTGCTTCATTTTGTTAAAGAAAATAATAAATAGTTGCTGCTTTAATTTCGGCAACGTTTTCGGTAACGATTGCGTAAATAAATACCGGCTACCCGTTTGCAGGGCGCCAATATAGGCTTAGACTTGTTATTGATATATGGCCATCAGCCCAGTGTAAAAGAGTATTTGTGAACGATCACTTTACAGTTCGTTACAAACACCGGGCGGCCATTATTCTTAATTGACTATATGAAATATATTCTAACGGTAACCTTTGCCATTTCTATCTTTTTTGCCGGTGCGCAAAAATACCCGGTTATACAAAAAACATCTTTTAAAAAAGACAGCTTTTCAATTGTAAAGTTTGGCGCTAAGGCCGATGGCTTAACGCTTAATACCAAAAGCATTAATAACGCTATTGACGCCTGCAGTAAAAAAGGCGGTGGCGTTGTAGTGGTTCCTGCCGGACTTTGGATGACAGGGCCCGTTGTTATAAAAAGCAACGTCAACCTGCATTTGCAAAAAGGTGCATTGCTGCAATTCACCTCCGACTTTTCACAATATTCTTTAGTGAAAAGCAATTGGGAAGGCTTGCCCCAAATGCGAAATCAGTCGCCTTTGTCGGCAGATGGCGCTACCAATATAGCTGTTACCGGCCTTGGCATCGTTGATGGCAATGGTGATGCATGGAGGATGGTTAAGAAAGACAAGCTGACTGAAAGCCAATGGAAAAAGTTACTTGCTTCCGGTGGCGAATTAAGCGATGATAAAAAAACATGGTATCCATCTGCTAAAACAAAGCTGGGTTCAACAATGAAAAACCCCGGCGAGATAACAGGTGATAAAACGCCTGAATTTTACGAAAGCATTAAAGACTTTTTACGTCCCAATTTATTAGTGTTTACTAATTGCAAAAAAGTTTTATTGGAAGGCGTCACCTTTCAAAACTCACCTGCCTGGTGTTTGCATCCTTTAATGTGCGAGGACCTGACGGTAAGAAACATATTTGTAAAGAATCCCTGGTATGCGCAAAACGGCGACGGCATTGATGTGGAAAGCTGTAAAAATGTATTGATCGAAGGCAGCATATTTGATGTGGGCGATGATGGTATCTGCATCAAGTCGGGACGTGATGCTGCCGGTAGAAAACGTGCTATGCCTACCGAAAATTTAATTGCCCGCAATAACACGGTTTATCATGCGCATGGCGGTTTTGTAATAGGGTCTGAAATGAGCGGCGGCGCAAGAAATTTATGGGTGGATAACAATACGTTTATCGGAACCGATATAGGCCTTCGGTTTAAAACAACCCGCGGTCGCGGAGGTGTGGTGGAAAATATTTATATCACCAACACTTACATGAAAGACATTCCCGGCGAAGCCATTTTGTTTGATATGTACTATGCGGCACAGGACCCGATTCCCTTGAATGGAGAAAAGAGGGAACCACCAAAAGTGCAGACATTGCCGGTTACAGAGGAAACGCCACAGTTCAGAAATTTTTATATTACTAACGTAGTTTGCAATGGCGCTAAGAAAGCCATTTTTGTAAGAGGCCTCCCAGAGATGAGTGTAAAAAATATCGTTTTAAAAGATATGGTGCTGCAAGCGGATGAAGGATTGGATATGACAGAAGGCAGCGGCATTACTTTGAAGAATATTCAGTTAATTACAAAGAACAGAAACCCGGTAATGAATATTCATAACAGCCGGAATATTACGCTGGATAAAATTGGTTACAGTGATGCGGAAGTTTTGTTGAATGTGACCGGTGAGAAATCAGGTGGTATTGCATTAAATGAAACGGATATAAAAAAGGCGAAGAAGAGCGTTGAATTTGGGTATGGTGCTAAAGAGGAAGCGGTTAAATTAAAAGCGTTGTAAGGGCTTATGCCATTTCTATGTCCTGGTGATGAATGAGAAAGACTGACTGGTATTAAGCACCATCTTCCTTGTCATCCCGACGCAGGAGGGATCTTTGAACTGCTTTATAAATGGCGCTGCAAAAAGTAGAACTGACGGCAGCATTCATCAAAACACAATGCTGAGATCCCTCCTGCGTCGGGATGACAAGTGAGAGTCGTTGTTTTAGCAGTTAGATTAAATGTTTGAAGTGTGATTGATTGATGCTGAATAGACTTACAAAGCGTACAAGAGTGCGACGCAAGAGCAGTTTAATAGTAGTACTGTTGTTTGGTACAAAAGAAAAAAAACATGAAAAAATCAGTATCGATATTTTTGGTAACGATTGCCTTTATTTCTGCAAAAGCGCAGCAACGGTCCTACGCACAAGACATGGCAACAACTGTAACGACGGTATGGAAAGATTCATTCATGTTGCCCGGAGATAAAGCTCCAAAATGGCGCTACGACCAGGGCGTTATTTTAAAAGGAATTGAAGGTGTTTGGAAAGCCACAGGTGACGGCAGGTGGTTTAATTACCTGCAGCAAAGCATGGATTATTATGTGGGTGAAGATGGAAGCATAAAAGGATACCGACCCGATGAATATAATATTGACCACATTAATAATGGCCGTTTACTATTAACGCTTTACAACGTAACCGGCAAGGAAAAATACAGGAAAGCTGCCAGCCTTTTACGGTCGCAGCTGCTTACACACCCCCGCACTTCGGAAGGTGGCTTTTGGCATAAGAAAATCTATCCTTCGCAAATGTGGCTGGACGGTTTATACATGGGCGAACCGTTTTATGCGGAGTATGCAAAGACCTTTGGCGAAGACACAGCATTCAATGATATAACAAAGCAATTTGTATTAATGGAGCGTCATGCGAGGGATTCAAAAACGGGCTTGCTGTATCATGGCTGGGATGAGAGCAAAGAGCAACAGTGGGCGAATAAAAAGACCGGGCTTTCACCGCATGTTTGGGGCAGGGCACTTGGTTGGTACGGTATGGCCATGGTAGATGCGCTTGATCATTTTCCTGCTAAACATCCGGGCAGAGATTCCATCATTAAAATATTGAACCGCTTTGCAAAAGCTGTAACTGCAGTGCAGGATAGCAAATCCGGCTTATGGTACGACATTGTAAATATGCCGAAGGAACCCAAGAATTATGTAGAAGCTTCAGCATCATCGATGCTGGTATATACATTAGCAAAAGGGGTTCGCATGGGTTACCTGCCTGCCACTTATTTAGCACCTGCAAAGAAGGGATATAATGGCATTATCAAACAGTTTATAAAAGTCGAAAATGGCCAAACGAATTTGCATGGAACAGTATCTGTTTCAGGTTTGGGCGGTAAGCCTTACCGGGATGGAAGCTTTGCTTATTACATGAGTGAGCCGGTAATTGTAAACGACCCTAAGGGCATTGGAGCCTTTATTAATGCCGCCAATGAAATGGAGTTGGTGCCAACACTTTCTACAGCAAAAGGCAAAACAGTTTTACTTGACTATTATTTTAATAACGAATGGAGGAAAGATGCTACCGGTAAAATGGCCCGCTGGCACTACATCTGGGATGAACAGGATAATAATGGATTTTCGTTGTTGGGTGATATCTATCGCAGCCATGGCGCTGTCACTAAATCGCTGGAAACGGCACCTACTGCAGCAAATTTAAAAGGTGCCAGCGTTTATATTGTTGTAGATCCGGACAGTAAGAAAGAAGCTGCAACGCCAAATGTTATTAGTGACCGTGATGCTGCAACGATTGCTGCATGGGTAAAAGAAGGCGGTGTATTAGTGTTGATGGCGAATGATTCGGGTAACAACAACTTAAAAAGTGCCAATGTGCTTTCTAC
>JAQBNG010000006.1 GCA_028288675.1 Flavisolibacter sp.
CCAAAATCCAGTATCGGTCAACTTCTATTCTTATCCTTACGAAAACCATTATTGATCCGTTTATCCTGAAGAAAACCAACCTGTCCAACCTTTGAAATGCTAAGGCGTCCGTTCCGATGAAAAAGTAATTTAAAAACTACAACGCCTTGTATAAAAATAACTCCTCTGTAAAGAGCATATATATTATTTAGTGATACTATGTGCTTTAAGCTCGGCTTCATGGAAAGTGAAGTCGTGTAATAACTATACTGATTCGAGTATCATGGTTTAAATACTTCCAGAAATAATTTATAAACTGAATGCTCTTTAGAAACGCTAAGTGAAAAGATACTTTTCTTATCGCTGTTCAAAATTTCCGCATATCGGCTCCACTCATATTGGGCTCCCCCATCCAGTTTATAACCATTGCCTAACTCCACAAGTTCTTGTTTGAACGGGTTATAAGCAGTAACTGCTTCAGCAAATGTTGGGTGGCTACTTATTGTCTTGGACAGGAAAGACTTGTCATTAGATGCGACAGGAACAAACAATAGAAAATGTTCCCGTCCGACAAAAGCGTTGTACTGTATTTGCTGCATCTTGTTCCACCGTAAGCCGGCACGCCTTTAAACCGGTTAACATCAAACGTGTTGAATTCTCTTTGGATAAGCGGCAGGCGGCCTCCCTCGTACAAGTGCCTTGTATTTATTCGTAAAATAGATGTGTGGTTTGCCCAATGGTAGCACATCCAATTGCTTTTCATTTTGCTTGAAACTATCGCCAGAATTTACTTCCTCAATAGGAGCTTGATTTTTTTCTGACAATGTAGCCTAACCACTGGCTTTTGAAACATTGATTTTGAAATTATCAACCGAGCATTTCTGAAAATCATTTTCTTTGCTTACATGGCGCAGGATCAAAAGCAGGAGTCAATCATTGAAGCAGCTATTAAAAGATTTGCTCATTTTGGCGTGGCTAAAACAACCATGTCGGAGATTGCTGCTGATCTCTCCGTTTCCAAAGCTTCTCTTTATTATTATTTTCCGGACAAACTCAATCTCTATGCAGCTGTTTTTAAGACCATCACGCAAAAAGATGTTGCAGCAGATGAAGATTACCTGACAAAAGAAAAAGATCCCTTCAAAGCCATTATATATTTCCTGGGAAGAAGAACTGACTTTATCATTAAGTATCACAACATTCTCGAATATTTAAAAACCTTTAGTCCTTCAACTATACCTGCAGAGTTACAACCCGTCTTCACTCAATTAAAAAACCGGGAGCTGCAGCGCCTGGTAAACATTATTGAAAAAGGTGTTCAATCAGGCATGTTTAAAATAATGAATTCAAAAAAAACGGCTGAGCTTTTCTTTGATTTTCTTGAAGGCTTCCGAACATCTTTCCTCGTCAATTGTCCTAATTTCTTCCCTGATAAAAAACAGTTTCAGTCCATCTTAAAAAAGGAAACTGAGTTTGCCGTGATTTTTTTCAATGGCTTAACAATCAAATCCTGACAGGCAATTTTTTTTGTCGTACTTTTGACTTTTAAATGTAAAAAGTCAGGAAGTCAAAAAGTCAAGAGGGCAAAAAGTAAATGAAGACTGAGATTACAGTGAAGCAGGAACAAATTTTAGAAGCGGCCATCAGGCGGTTTTCTCATTTCGGGATTGCAAAAACAAACCTGACGGAGATAGCCGATGATCTTGCTATAACAAAGCAGGCCTTATCCTACTATTATCCTGATAAACAAAGTTTAATTCTTGCTGTTGAGGAAAAGCTCACCACTGATTACATCAATAAACTGAAAGAGGAAATTCAAGCAGTGGGTTCGGTAGAAAAAGGGCTTATTAAACTGACCGAGGTAAAGACAAATTTTTTTGAAAAGTATTTTATGCTGGCACTCCAGGCCGACCATCTTGAAAATATGCCTGACGGCTCGTTACGTAGCTGGAAGGAAGAACTAAAAAACAAAGAATTAGGGTTGTTGATTCCTTTATTTGAAAAAGGAGCAACTGATGGTGAACTAAAGCCACTGGATGCAGCAAAGACAGCTGATATTTTTCTGGATACCCTATATGCATTTTCAAGGTGCATAAAAGACAAAGGCGCATTGCCCGATGTGGCAGCTTTCAAAGACATTTCAACAAAACAGCGGGAAGTAATCAGGTTATTTTATAAAGGATTAAAAACAGAGACATGGGAGAATTGATCCTTACAAAAGCCAGGGAACTTTTTTTCTCCTATGGATTAAAAAGTGTTTCGATGGATGACCTGGCCAAAGGTGCCGGCGTTTCAAAGAAAACAATTTACCAGGCCTTTTCTGATAAGAATGAATTGGTAAATAAGATTGTTAACGACCTAGTTAATTGCCATCACCAATTATTGAGGAAGTCCGAGGGAGAAGCTAGGGATGCGATAGAAGAAGTGTTAATGCAGTCAAATGCTTCATTCGATACATGGGCCTCAGTTAACCAGGCTTTCTTTTTCGAATTGGAAAAATCATTTCCCGATGCGTGGGCCAAAGTGGAACAGCACAAACAAAAAATATTAATGCCCGGCATTTTTAAAAACCTGCAAAGAGGCATTGAAGAGAACTTGTACCGTGAAGACCTTGACGTTGTTTTTACTGCTGATATACGCATACAGCAGCTAAGCAGCGCCTTACAGCCAGCCACTTTCACCGGTAGGAGAATGAATGTAAGCCAGTTAATAAATGAGCTAACCGTGTTTTACCTGCATGGCATCACAACTGAAAAAGGAAAAAAAATACTATACAAATATTTAAAGAACAGAAATGAAAACAAGACAGATAAATAAACGGATGAATAGATCGAGACAATGGCTATTGCTGTCTTTCTTCATCATCGCTTTTGGTGCGGCAAATGCGCAGGCGCCGGTGCAGTTGAACCTTAGAGATGCATTGAAGTATGCATTGGAAGCTAACCAGAATGCCCGGAAAGCAAAACTGGATGTAGAGAATAGCGAATACCAGATAGATGAAGTACGTGCCAGGGCTTTGCCACAGATTAACGGTACTGCGGGTATGACCTACAATCCATTGTTACAGAAAAGTGCCTTGCCAAATATATTTGGCGCAAACCCTAATCCGAATGAAACAATTCTTATTGCCTTCGGACAGAAATGGAATGCCAACGCAGGACTTTCTTTATCGCAAAATCTGTTTGATAAATCAGTATTCACTGGTTTGAGTGCAGCAAGAGCAACAAGAGAGTTTTATAAACTAAGTGCGCAGCTAACAGAAGAACAAGTTATTGAACAAGTAGCCACGGGTTATTACCAGGTATTGGTACAACGCCAGCAAATTGGTGTTATAGATTCAACCATCAGGAATACACAAAGAGTACAGCGCATTTTGCAGGGACAGTTCGAAAATGGCCTGGCAAAGAAGATCGATGTAGACCGTATTGCTGTTAACATTTCTAACCTGGAAAGCCGTCGCCAGCAATTGCTGAATGGCGTGGCGCTGTTGGAAAACCAGCTGAAGTTTTACATGGGTATGCCCATCAATACACCTATTAAAATTCCTGATGCGGAGATCAATGCCATTCAGCCGCAAGCTGTTGCAATGAGCCAGGGAATTAATGTAGAAAACAGGCTGGAATATCGTGTGTTGGAAAGCCAGGAGAATTTGCTTGGTTACCAGCGTGAATCATTCCGGAATGAATATTACCCAAGCCTTTCCTTATCGAGTAATTATTCTTACCAGGGGTTGGGCAATAGCGTTCCGCTGTTTAAAGGGCAAAGCAAAGGTGTGAATTGGGTGGATGCAGCTTCAGTGAGCTTAAACCTTCGCATTCCCATCTTTAATGGTGGTGCAACAAAAGCCCGCGTTAAACAGGCAGACATCAGTATTCAAAAACTAAATGAAGACAAAGCAAATGCTTCATTAGCTCTCAATCTTGCTTTTGAGAACGCTAAAACACAGATCAATAATAGCATCGTTACACTAAATGCGCAAAGCAAAAACGTGCAGTTAGCGCAGGAAGTTTATTCAAACACACAAAACAATTACAACAACGGTCTGGCAACGTTAACCGATCTGCTGAATGCAGAAACCTCGTTAACTGAAGCTAACAATAATTACTCCTCTGCATTGCTTAACTACCGTGTCGCAGAGATACAGTTAATTAAAAGCCAGGGCGGTTTAAAATCATTAATCAACTAAGCAATAAATATAAAATGAGAAAGAAAAGAATAATAAGAACCGTTGTCACCGTTGCTGTATTAGCAGGTGCGTTAGTACTGGTTGGTTCAGTTCTGGCAAACAACAAAAAGAAGAATGCTGCACAAACAGCAGTGGTTGCCGAAATCTCTACCGGTGACGTAGCCGTAAGAGTTAGTCCCGTGCAAAAGCAATCCATTGAGTTGGCCTTTAGTGCCAACGGAAACTTTGCACCGGCACAGCAAATGAATTTCGCTTCTGAAAATTCCGGTCGTGTGACAAGGGTTTTGGTTGACGAAGGAAGTTATGTGCGCAGAGGACAAACGTTGGCCATCATCAAAACCGATGTGTTGAACATAGACCTTGAAACCGCACAAGCTGCCTATCAGAATGCCATGCGTGACAAACAACGTTATGAAAATGCATTTCAAACAGGTGGTGTTACCCAACAGCAATTAGATCAGGCAAAACTGGCGTTGGAAAATGCACAGGCTAGAGTATCGCAGGCAAGAATTCGTGTGAGTGATGCCAACATCAAATCATCTATCAACGGTATTGTTAACAAACGTTATATCGAGCCGGGTGCTGTTGTATCTCCGGGTACACAGTTGTTTGAACTGGTTGATGTGTCAAGGTTGAAGCTTGCCATCACCGTAAATGAAACACAGGTTGCCAACCTGAAAGTAGGAGATAAAGTGGATGTGAAAGCCAGCGTGTTCCCCGATAAGAACTATGGTGGTACCATCACCTTCATCGCACCTAAAGCAGATGCTTCGTTGAACTTCCCAATAGAAATTGAGATAGCAAGCAATCCGGCTAACCAGTTAAAAGCAGGTATGTATGGAACTGCAGTTTTCTCTTTTGGTAATACGGCGCCTGTTGTTACCATTCCCCGTTCAGCATTTGTTGGAAGCGTAAGCACTAACCAGGTGTTTGTAGTAGAGAATGGGGCCACAGCCAAATTACGCAACGTGATTTCCGGTCGTGTGTTAGGTGATAAAGTAGAAATTCTGCAAGGATTAAATGAAGGAGAGTCGATCATTATCAGTGGTCAGATAAACCTTGCTGATGGTAGTAAGATATCTCCTATTAAATAGTATTTGTTATGTAGGGACATGTTACAGACGTGTCCTGCTAAAAAATAAGAACGCAAAATGAAATTAGCAGAAGTATCAATAAAACGTCCCACCCTTGTTATCGTACTTTTTATAGTATTGATATTAGGCGGGATACTTAGTTATAAATCATTGAACTACGAGTTGTTGCCTAAGTTCAGCCCTTCGGTAGTTTCGGTAACCACTATTTATCCCGGAGCATCTCCGAGTGAAGTGGAGAATACGGTTTCCAAAAAAATTGAAGACGCCGTGTCGTCCATGGAGAATATCAAAAAGTTGGACACCCGGTCCTTCGAGAGCGTTTCTTCAGTGATCATTACCCTGAACAGTGGTACTGATGTTGACTATTCTTTGAATGATGCGCAGAGAAGAATCAATGCCATATTGAAAGATCTTCCGGAAGATGTTGATCCGCCTTCACTAAATAAATTCTCGCTGGATGACCTTCCGATCATGACCATGTCGGCTTCCGGTAAAATGGATGAGGCAGGCTTTTATGACCTGATGGACAAGCGCATTGCACCGGTTTTATCAAGAGTAGAAGGTGTGGCGCAGATCAACTTAATTGGCGGACAGGAACGTGAAGTGCAGGTGAGTATAGATGCGGCCCGTTTAGAAGGTTATGGCTTGTCTTTAATACAAGTACAAAATGCAATACTCTCTTCCAACCTTGATTTTCCTACCGGTAGCGTACAAACGAGAGAGCAGGATGTATTGATCCGTCTTTCCGGTAAATACAAAACGGTAGATGAATTAAGAGCACTTATAGTCTCCAATAAAAACGGGGCACAAGTGCGGTTGATGGATGTTGCCGATGTACAGGACACGCAAAAAGATGTGGAGAAGATAGCCCGTGTGAACCAGCAAAGTGCCATTGCCGTGCAGGTTATTAAACAGTCCGATGCCAACGCAGTAGGAGTGAGTGAACAGATCCATAAAGCCATAGAAAAACTGGAAAAAGATTATGCAAGTGCCGGCTTAAACATAGAAGTGGCGAACGACAGTTCTGTCTATACATTGAAATCTGCAGATGCTGTGATCTTTGACCTGGTCCTTGCAATTGTGCTGGTGGCAATAGTGATGTTGTTGTTCCTGCACAGCATCCGTAATGCGCTCATTGTAATGGTGGCCATCCCGGCTTCATTGATCGCAACGTTTATTGGAATGGCCTTGCTGGGTTATTCACTAAACCTGATGTCTCTCTTAGGTTTATCCCTCGTGGTAGGTATCCTGGTGGATGATGCCATCGTAGTATTGGAAAATATTTACCGCCACATGGAGATGGGTAAGAACCGGGTAAGAGCCTCTTATGATGCAACAAAAGAAATTGGATTTACCGTAACATCTATCACCTTGGTAATTGTGGTGGTGTTCGTGCCGATCGCTTTAAGTACCGGTTTGGCAGCAGACATCATTAAGCAGTTTTGTGTTACCGTATCAATCGCTACTTTATTGTCGTTGCTTTCTTCGTTCACTATTGTACCGTGGTTATCATCACGCTTTGGTAAGCTTGAAAAGATCTCTGACAAAACATTCTTCGGACGAATTATTATTGGCTTTGAAAAGGGCCTGAACAACTTTACTGCCTGGATCACCAATATTTTGAAATGGTCACTGGCTCATAAGAAAACAACCTTGGGAGCGGTGCTTGCCTTATTCATCGGTTCGTTCTTCCTCATCGGGGGCGGTTTTATTGGTGCAGAGTTTTTTGCCAAGAGTGACAGGGGTGAATTTTTAGTACAGATAGAAATGCCAAAAGATGCTTCGATTGAACAGACAAATGCTGCAACACAAAAAGCAGAGGAGTACCTGAGAAAGAAAAAAGAAGTAACGAAAGTAATAGCTACTGTTGGTCAGTCAAGTGAAGGCATGGGTGCATCCCAATCCACAGCGTATAAAGCAGAGATCAACGTGCAAATGGTAGATAAAAAATTGCGTGAAGATGCTTCTAACATCTATGCGGCCAAGATCAAAAAAGAATTAGAACCATTATTGGTGGGTGCGAAAGTAAAAACAGTTCCGGTGAGTATCCTCGGTACTGCCGAACAGGCGCCATTAGCCCTAATCGTTACCGGTCCTGAACTGGATAGTGTTATGAGGTTTGCGACAGCGGCCATGAATGAACTGAAAACGGTTCAGGGTGCAACTGAGATGAGGCTTTCTGTAGAAGCAGGAAATCCGGAAATCAATGTACAAGTTGACCGTGATAAAATGGCTGCACTTGGATTAAATCTTTCAACAGTTGGTTCTACCATGCAAACAGCATTTAGTGGAAATACCAATGGCAAGTTCAGGCAGGGTGAATACGAGTACGATATCAACATCCGCTACGGAAGTTTCAACCGCCAAAGCATTGGTGATGTAAGCAATCTTTTATTCATTAATGATAGAGGTGAGCAGATCCGTTTAGCGCAATTCGCCGCCATCAAAGAAAGCTCTGGTCCAAGCCAGTTGGAAAGAAGAGATAAGAGTACATCCGTAACCGTGCAGGCACAAACCGTTGGCCGTCCTACAGGTACAGTTGCACAGGAATGGCAGGCAAAGTTTGACAAGATCCAAAAGCCAACCGGAGTAGCTTATATATGGAGCGGTGATATGGAAAATCAAAGTGAAGGTTTCGGTTCCCTGGGAATTGCCCTGATGGCTGCTATCATCCTGGTGTACCTGATCATGGTGGCTCTATACAACAGCTTTGTGTATCCCCTGGTAGTGTTGTTCTCTATTCCGCTTTCTATTATTGGTGCCCTGCTTGCATTGGCACTAACTAACAACTCTCTTAACTTATTTACGATACTTGGTTTGATCATGCTGATTGGTTTGGTGGCTAAGAACGCTATTATGCTGGTGGACTTTACCAACCAGCGGAAGGCAGAAGGCGCCTCTACCTATGATGCTTTGATTGATGCCAACCATGCCCGTTTGCGTCCAATTCTTATGACAACCATAGCGATGGTGATCGGTATGTTGCCTATTGCAATGGCTTCCGGTGCAGGTGCTGAATGGAAGAATGGTTTAGCCTGGGTTATCATCGGTGGTTTGATCAGTTCCCTGTTCTTAACACTGGTGGTAGTGCCTGTGATGTATTCCATTTTTGATAAGCTTATCAACAAAGCAAAAAGAGGTAAGAAAGACCAGCCGATTGCTGAATTGATGAAAGCGAATTATAGATTACGAGTACCTCATGAAAATGAATTGAATCCGTCACATATTTAAACTGAAAATTTAAACAGGCAATGGATTAGTCTGGCGTTAGTTATAGTTTAGATTTTTAGCAGGAGGGTTAGTGCCTTCCTGCTTTTTTATTCATAGACGTGTTACTTTGATGTTCCTGAAAATCTATTAGAAGAAAGAAACAATAATTTCCTTTATAAACAGATTGCCAATTGTGATCATGTATTTAAGACCCTGTATATGGCTAAATAATGTAAGAAATAGAAGGTTGGCATTTAGTCAAAGTCATGTCCCTTTGGTTGGTTAACCGGTATACCTTGTAATTCTATGGGTGCGTTATGAAAAATAAACTATCCGGGATAAAACGACATTGCGATCTAAGCATACAAAAATATGTTTCAGTAAGTCTTAATACTAAATCATCCCTGTTGGCTTCCATAAACTATATTATGAAAAAGAGGCTTTCTGAAAAATATTAGAAAGCCTCTTCTTCATAACAACTAAATTATTCATCACTTGCTGTAGCGAGCAAATCTAAATCACCAGCATCCAGCCGTAATTCTGTAGCCTCTACCAGGGCTTTTATTTGCTCTGCGCTGGTAGCACTTGCAATAGGTGCAGTTATGGCCGGCCTGGTTAGTAACCACGCTATAGAGACACTTGCCGGCGTTGTATGATATTTTGCCGACACTTCGTCTAAAGCTTTTAAAATCCGGAAGCCTCTCTCATTAAAGTATTTCTTAACACCGGCTCCCCTTTTGCTTTTTGACAGGTCTTCTTCGCTCCGGTACTTGCCGGTTAAAAATCCGCTGGCTAAAGCAAAATAACTGATCACGCCCATATTATTTTCTATGCATACCTGCTGCAAACCATTTTCAAAATCTGAGCGGTCATATAAATTGTATTCGGGTTGCAACGTTTGGTAAGGAAGTAAACTATGCTGTCTTGCAGCTTCAAGAGATGCAGTTAGTTGTTCCGCGGAATAATTCGATGTTCCGAAAGCCCGAATTTTACCTTGTTGTATCAGTTGTCCATATGCTTCCAGCGTTTCTTCATAAGGGGTCTCCGGGTCTGGCCAGTGCGACTGGTACAAGTCAATATAATCTGTTTGTAATCTTTGCAAAGAAGCTTCTACAGCTTCCATGATATACTTTTTTGATGTCCCTTTTTTACCTGGCGCTAATTCCGAACCAACTTTTGTTGAAATAATCAGCTTGTCCCTGTTGCCATGTTTTTTCATCCAATTACCAATAATGGTTTCGGATTCGCCACCTTTATTTCCCGGTACCCAGTTTGAGTAGGAGTCAGCCGTATCTATAAAATTAAAACCAATATCAGCCCATGCATCCAATAATTCAAAAGACCTTTTTTCATCTACTGTCCACCCAAATACATTTCCGCCAAATGCTAATGGAGATACTTCTAATCCGGTTTTTCCCAGCGTACGTTTTTCCATAATTGTTTTTCCTTTTTGTAGTCACCTTTTGTTGTTGTCATTATTTTTATTTTAAAACTAAATCTTAACCTATTGGGGGGCTTAAAACTAAACACGGTGAATTGATGATCGCTTTTGTTGCTGTACAAGTGTGCGACGCAACGATGATGCCATGAAAAACCATGCTGGTATTATAAAATATAATCCACTCTTTCAACCTGTTTTCAAAAAATGCAGTGTTGTTGCCCATGCTTCATTCATGAAGAATTGAAATGATGGGAAGTGGTATTATGAAACAACACAGTCTGATGGGATGCGTCTGGATGGGGTCAAACACATAGCGCCGCATTGTTACAATTAATGGCTTGTGTATATGCGGGATATAACCGGCAGAGAACTCTTTGCCGTTGCACTGTGCCAGGCGCCGGCAATCGCAAAATACTGGAACGTTATATTATTGCAACAGATGGAAAAGTTGGCCTTTTTGATTCTGTGCTTGGACCATGAAAGTCAAATTATTACTAATGATAAAGATGGAAGTGCTGAGTTTTATTGCCGTGGTGGATCCGTATCGGTATGGGTAGATAAATCCTTATTAGCAAAGCTGAAAGTATAATTTTCACTACAAAACATCCTCTCCTCGAACAGAACGATTCTTGCAACGAAGTATTCAGTAAACACAATTAAGAAAACTGAATTCAAAACATCGCAACATGATTGGATACCAGGCATCGCATGAGCAATTTTTGCCGAGCGAATTACTTCGTTATTGCAAGCTGGCAGAACAAGCTGGTTTTACTTCTATCAATTCCTCTGATCATTTTCATCCCTGGAGCAAACGACAAGGACAAAGCGGGTATTCTTTTGCATGGCTTGGAGCTGCTATGGCACAATCTACTCTCCCATTTGGTGTGGTGTGCACACCCGGCTATCGCAATCATCCTGCTATTGTTGCCCAGGCGACAGCTACGCTGGCCGAAATGTTTCCGGACCGTTTCTGGATTGCACTCGGAAGCGGTGAAGCACTCAACGAACGCATCACCGGCGAAAAATTTCCAATTAAGTCAGAACGTAATGAGCGGTTGCTGGAGTGTCACCACATTATCAAACAACTATTGCAGGGAGAAACTGTCACGCATTTTGGACGGGTCACTGTTGAACATGCGAAACTATACACCTTACCCAACGCTACGCCATTAGTAGTTGGAGCAGCTGTGACAAAAGAAACGGCCGCGTGGATGGGAACATGGGCGGATGGAATGATCACTGTACATCGTCCTTACGAGGAACTGAAAGAAGTAGTAGAAGCATTTCGAAACAATGGTGGTGAGGGCAAGCCCGTTTTTTTAAAAGTGCAACTTTCTTATGCAAAGACAGACAAAGAAGCTTTAGAAGGGGCCCACGACCAATGGCGCACTAATATATTTCATAGTACCGTACTCGGTGACCTCTGGCAGGTAGAGCAGTTTGATGAATTAGGAAAATTCGTACAGGCGGAAGAGTTGAGACAGATGGTGCGCATCTCCCCGGATATTCAACAGCATGTTGATTGGATTGCGCAGGACATGGAGCTGGGATTTGAACGCATCATTCTTCATAACGTAAATCGTCAGCAGGAAAGTTTCATTGAAACCTTTGGGCAAAAAGTGCTACCCCAGTTGCAGCCAGGCGATCTGCTATACAAAAAAGAACAAGTTCTGAAGTGACGAGAGAAATTAAACTGGAAGGCCAGTTGCAAGGTGGCGGAGTGCAGAAGGCACTGCGCTCCGCACATGCAAACACTTAGGCTGAAGGAGAGGCCGTGCCTGCCGGAATATCCCAGTTGTAGGTTCTCGCAACGGCGAGAGAACCAGTCCTGTTGTCTTGCGGCTTGTATTCGATCTTCACTGTCTTAAAGACCATTTCCACCCTCTGCATTACGTTTCCATCTTCAGTTCCGGAGTTCGACACCTTGGTGATGAAGCTACCTTCCATCGTCATCGTGAAGTAGGTTTCGGGTATTCCTTTGCCAGTCGTCTTCATCATCTGCAGCTCCACCTTCGGAAACGCTTTGCCGCTGCAGATGTAGCCAAGAATTACTGTTGAAGATGTGTCGAAGCGGTGCTCGAAGTTCATTTTGCCAGGATTAGGCTTGCCGACACTTGCGCCGCCGCCCTTGGTCCAACTTGTCTGAGCTTCCACTTCCCAGTCCCAGCCCTGGATCTCTACCCATTTTTCTTTGCCCTTTTGAATTGATTCACCTTCCGCTTTGTCAAAAAAGCTGACGAATGCATTGATTGCCATAGTTTATCCTCCTTTTTTAAGTCTTTTAAGAATGTGATTTATTAAGTAAGCTTATAAAGTTCAAGTACTTTTCGTTCCGCCCTGATTAAGAGCAATCCTTTGACAGCCTGTTCATTTTTGTATTATGCTGTTTATAATAATGTAAATAATCCGCAGGTAGGGCATGCTATGGTGGTGGTATGATTTGCAAACAAAAGTACATTCACGATACCTGGAAATTTCCTCGTCAAATGTTTACACAAGATGTAAGATAATATCAACAAAATGAAATATAATATAATATAATATAACATCAAGTTGTCAGCGGAATATCATCGTCCGGTTATTACTTAAAACGATACACAAGGAGAAGTATTTATTATTGGTCACACATAAAAGAAACTGCAATACACCGCTGCATTAACAGGATCTCCGGTGAGTATGTTTTGAAAAGTCCTGTAACTAACGCTACGATTCACTCACAGGTTAGATGCCGGTGTAATTGCGCAACAAAGAAGCGGGTGGTTGATATTAACAGGGCTGATTTTTATATACATGGCTGTGTATTGAATTGGGTCGCCGCATTAACTATTGTAGATGGTATGGAGCTGGCCGCCTCTGCAATAGTGACTCACACGAAAGTGTAAACAGCAGCGTATTAAAAGATGCGGTTTCTACCGGTGAGCCGTTGAAGCGACGAGAACAAAGCCTGGTAAGGCAATTGCCGTGCACTACTTTATCAAATGCGTTTCGTATTGTTTTTGGAGATCGGCAATTGCTTTTTCGTAACCGGCCCTGTCATTAAAAAGAGAAGGATGGTAACCATCGCCGGGGCTGCGCTTTTGGTGCAGGCTAAACTGGCTCGCATGTGACGCCACCCAAAGATCAAAGCGTACACTTTTCAGGGAAGCAAGTGTTGTTTTGTAGTCTTTTGCAATGCCGGCATACTGCGTTACATCTGCAAACTTTTTTTCTATAACAATAGTCGGCAGGTTAGCAATAAGTACCGTGTAGGAACGCACCGAATCTTTTGTTTTCAGCAGGTAACTACAGGAGCCTTTGGTATGCCCCGGATGACTTAGCATAACCAGTTCCGCATCACCCAAACGAATAACAGCGCCATTCTTCAGCAGGCTGTCTGCTTTCACCGGCTCAAAGGTTGGAGCTCCATTTCCCAGCGCATAATCGGAGCTGCCACCATCAGCCATTACCGGGGCTTCCGGTGCATTCACCCAAACCTTTGAACCGATCGTTTTTTGAATAGCGGCCATTGCTCCCACATGATCGTAATGGGCCTGCGTAGTCAACAACAGTTTGGTATCGGATAGGCGAAAGCCGAGAGCTTCAATGTTTGCCTTGATAAGCGAAGCTGATGCCGCCAGGCCGGTGTTGATCAGGATATTGCCTTTTGGGGTGGTAACCAGGTAGCAGGCCAGGTCATAGGTGCCTACGTAATAAAGATTACCTGCTATGCGGAATGGCGGGTAGGGCTTCGACCATTCAGGATGGTTGGCCGATGGCGGTTCTTGTATGGTTTGAGCGGATAACGAAAGAGAAATAAAGGCAATTGTAGTAACGAATAAAAAGTGTAAGGAGTTGAACATAAAAAGGCTTGCTGTTGCACCAAATGTAGAGAGGAAAAGCGAATACAGTTATGCAGTATCACGCCAATGCTGCCAGCAATTACTTGAATTGATCTAAACTGATAAGAAAGTGTTGGTTGGTTCTTTCACGTTCCTGGTGCCTGTGCGAGAGTGGTTATTTTGTCTTTAATAAAAGTCTTTGCAAAGCCCTGTGCATGCAAGCCTTGTGGCTACATGAGAAATTCACTTTTGCTATGATTCTTTGGATACCTTATGCCTCGCCCATCATCAGGCCTTCAATGCTGTGAGCCTGTACAACGGGCTCAAGGTTCTCTACCAAACGACAGGTTAAATGTTCCCGCAGGATATGAGGCAGGGTTTCAAAATAGCGTTTTGTTACTTGCAGGTCGTGCCGCTCTGAATTGATAGCCCCCGGTGCATCTACACCCAACACAAGGGCTGGTCTTGCTTTATGAGAATGATTGGCGGTTCCGCGGTGGATCGTCAGTGCCGAGCGGGCTGATATATCGCCCATTTTTGGGTACTTGCGTTGAGCTCTTTGCTCGTAGCGGGAATAAAGAGACTTTGGCGGAAACATGCCGTGCTCAAATCCTTCGGGCAAGTCCCAATGTGTGCCGGGTGCAATCTCAAATGGGCCCATGTCCTCTTCCACATCTACAGTTGTCAGGTTGAACGCAAGAGAATTTAGTCGTCGCCCTGTGATGGTATCGTCTGGTGCTGGAAAGTCACGGTGCCATGGTTGGTTAACAGCACCTGCATTGGGAATATCAAAACCAATTTCTACAATCTTGTACTGCGGCCCCAATACAGCTTCGCACACAGCCACTACCCAGGGATGGGTGCACAATTCTACAAAGCCGCGAATGTCCTCCGGGTGAATTTCAACATAGTGTCGTTTGGGGCCGCGGCCAACGGTGCCGCCAGGACGCTTTAGGGCCTCTTCATAAGCCTTTATCACATCTTCGTGCAACTGAGATACCCACTGACGGTTGAAGGCACCTTTCAGGCCTATAAGCCCATCTCCATACATGCCTCCCATAATTTGCGAAACATCATACTCAGAAGAGCCATTGCTGGCTATTTCCTTCACCTGTATTGTGCTGTTCGACGTTTCTGTTTTCATCAGGCGTTTATGCTTTTTTGAGCAATGATAGTGCCACCTAGGTCCCAGTGGATTTCTTTATCGCGGTAATGACTACAAGTACAAGTTAGTGACCCTTCGACTTCACTCAGGATAACTCAATGACATTCGATAGTGCTCCAAAAGCAAAGTACAAAATCTCCCATTCCCTTTCGTAAACCCCTATTTTTGAGCGTCTATAAAAATAAAGCATGAAGGCGAAACTGCGGCAATTAGAGAACGAAATGGAGGGTGAGTTATATGATGATAAACGCATGCGCATTTTATACGCCACCGATGCTTCGGCCTACCGTGAAATGCCCCTGGCAGTTGCTATTCCAAAAAGCGTTAGGGATATAAAAAAATTGATTGCTTTTGCCCGTGCTGAAAAAACATCTTTGATACCGCGTACTGCGGGTACCTCTCTTGCCGGGCAGGTTGTTGGTCACGGCATTGTGGTGGATGTATCGAAACATTTTACGAAGATCATTGAGCTGAATAAGGAGGAAGGTTGGGTGCGTGTTGAACCCGGTGTGATACGGGATGAACTGAATCTATTTTTGGCGCCGCACGGTTTATTTTTTGGACCTGAAACCTCTACCGCTAACCGCGCCATGATCGGTGGAATGGTGGGCAATAATTCGTGCGGTTCCAACTCTATAGTTTATAGAAGCACCCGTGAACATTTGCTGGAAGTAAAGGCTTTATTAAGCGATGGCACTGAAGCCCATTTCAGGACAGTAGACATTGATGCCTTTCATGCAAAGTGCGAAGGAAAGACGCTGGAAGCCCACATTTATAAAACCGTCCGGCGGTTACTCGGCAACTATGATAACCAGGTAGAGATCAGGAAAGAATTTCCAAAGAAGAGTGTTGAAAGAAGAAACACCGGTTATGCAGTTGACGTGTTAGTAGAGAGTGCGCCGTTTACTGCAGGTGGCGATGATTTTAATTTCTGCAACCTGGTTGCCGGCTCAGAAGGAACACTTGCTTTTATTACGGAAATAAAATTGAACGTGGTACCACTTCCTCCTAAAGATGCTGGTTTGTTATGTGTGCATTTTAATTCGATAGATGAAGCGCTAAGGGCAAACCTGATTGCATTGAAATATAGCCCAAGCGCAAGTGAGCTAATAGACCACTACATACTTGAATGCACAAAAGATAATATTGAGCAAATACAAAACAGGTTTTTTGTCCAGGGCGATCCGGGAGCCATTTTGGTAATAGAATATGCACGAAGCACAAAGGAAGAAGTGATCCAGATAGCCAAACAAGTTGAAGCGGCTATGCGTGCCCAGAACCTCGGCTACCATTTCCCCTTGTTGTTTGGCGCCGATACAAAAAGAATATGGACGTTGCGCAAGGCCGGACTGGGGTTGTTAAGTAACCTGCCCGGAGACGAAAAAGCGGTGCCGGTGATTGAAGATACCGCTGTTGATGTACATGACCTGCCTGCTTATATCCGGGACTTTAACGAGATACTTAAGAAGTATGATTTGCACTCCGTGCACTATGCACATGCCGGTTCAGGGGAGATACATTTGCGTCCTATTATCAATTTAAAAACCATTGAAGGTAACAGGCTCTTTCGCAGCATTGCAGAAGAGATTGCGACACTGGTGAAGAAGTATAATGGCTCATTAAGTGGTGAACATGGCGATGGAAGATTGCGTGGGGAGTTTATTAAACAGATGGTGGGTGAAAAAAATTATGCTTTACTAAAAGAGATCAAGCACACGTGGGATCCGGAGAATATTTTTAACCCGAATAAGATTGTTGATACACCTTCCATGAACTCGATGCTGCGCTACACACCGGGTCAAACCACTCCGGCTTTTAAAACAGTGTTCCGCTACCACAACCAGGATGTATTACAGCATGCCGAACAATGCAATGGCTCCGGCGATTGCCGTAAGACGGAATTGAGCGGCGGCACCATGTGCCCTTCATTCATGGTCACTAGAAATGAAAGGGATACTACAAGAGCAAGGGCCAATATTCTGAGAGAGTTCCTTACCAATTCCGATAAAATAAACCGCTTTGATCATGAGGAGATAAAGGATGTGATGGACCTGTGCATCAGTTGCAAGGGCTGCAAATCTGAATGCCCGAGCAATGTTGATATGGCAAAGCTGAAGGCAGAGTTTCTTCAGCAGTACTATGATGCGAATGGTATTCCTTTCAGGTCAATACTCATAGCAAATTTCAACAACTCCGCAAGGCTTGGATCATTACTGCCGGGCATGTATAACTTCATAATGACTAATAAGAACATTAGCAGATTGGTGAAGAAGTTTTCAGGCTTTGCTATTGAGCGCTCCATGCCAACTATGCATAAAGTAACATTGAGGAAGTGGTTTGAAAAACATAAGGCGGAGATGAGGGATGACAGAAGGAAGATGACAGATAAAAAAACGAACAACTTTACTTCGCCTGTTAACCATCAACCATCAACTGTCAACTTTTTCTGTGATGAGTTTACAAACTATAATGATACGGAGATTGGAATAAAGGCAATCCTGTTGCTGGAGAAGCTCGGTTACGAAGTGGTTATGCCAAAGCATGAAGAGAGTGGCAGGGCATGGCTTAGTAAAGGACTGCTTCGCCATGCAAAAAAGATTGCGCAGAAGAACATTTCATTGCTTGCGCCATTAATTAATAAGGATACGCCATTGATCGGCATAGAGCCTTCTGCTATCCTAACTTTCAGAGATGAGTATGTTGACCTGGTAGATGATGACCAATTACAGGAAGCCAAAGAGCTTTCTTCCAATGTGTATTTGATAGACGAGTTTATCACAAAAGAAATTGCCAAAGGAAACATCAGCAAAGAGCAGTTTACAAAAGAAAAGAAACTTATTAAGCTGCATGGACATTGCCAGCAAAAAGCATGGAATGCATTGTCCGCTTCTATAAATATGTTATCGCTGCCCCAGAATTATTCAGTCGAAACAATACCATCCGGTTGTTGTGGTATGGCGGGTTCATTCGGCTATGAAAAAGAGCATTATGCTATTTCCATGGAGATAGGAGAGTTGGTATTATTTCCTGCAGTGCGTAAGTTGGAAGATGAAGTAATTATTGCAGCAACAGGCACAAGTTGCAGGCACCAGATAAAAGACGGAACAGGCAGAAAGGCAAAGCATCCAATAGAGATTTTATACGAAGCATTGATTTAAATACAATCAGTCGTTGTTGCTCTTCGCAACTAATTGATGATTCAATAAACATTATCGCCATCGCTGATAGCTTGCTGGCAGAAACTCATTTAGCAGATGTAAAGGTGCTTGCCCGGCATTACCTTTTCAAATTTGGTGAAGGAACTGCAATTGCAAAAGCAAATTTAACAGCTAACTGTAACTGTTTTTTTAACAGAGGACCACAGTAATGACCAATTAAGAAAGTATCTTCTGGTGGTTCTTCAGCCATTACATTTCTTTTTGAATCAACCGCTTAGGGTTTATTTCACCTGGTAAAAATTGTCAGACACTTGCTGTAAGGTAACAGCCTTCACGACCAGGGCATTGTGCCCGGCATTTGATTCGATCTCCCATTATAAAATAATTCGCTACGGTCAATTAATCAACTTGTGAAGAGAGCCCTTAAAATCAATTATTGTTAGTCTCCAAAACTCCAATAGCAACAGTTGAGGTTTATGAGAGAACAAGGTTGCGTCCTTATGTCCACGTTAAAAATAAAAAGTACAATTTGACTTGGTTAAATACATAGTTCATACCTCATTTTTAATAAGCCGGAAATTTTGAAAAAAATCCGTGCAGCAATTTTTTCACCTTCACAATCT
>JAQBNG010000139.1 GCA_028288675.1 Flavisolibacter sp.
GGCATAATTCAACTTAAATGGCTTACTGTCTGAAGTAGTAACGTCTGATTTTTTTTCCTGCGCCAATAAAGAAGATGATACCAATGTTGCGGCACCTGCAACAAAACCATTTTTTAAGAAATTTCTACGCTGCATAAATTTTATCGTTAGAGCTTAAATTTACCGACATTCTAAATACTGTACTATTGCGCATCTTCGTTTATTTATAGAGTGATGTCTTTGATGTATGCTACTTCGCTGGATAGCGGCTTTTCATATTCTGCAACTAAAATGGATTCGGCATTTCGCATTGTTTTATATTCAAAAGATATAACGACGGCTAATGCTCTTACAAAAGCTTCGTGCTTCTCTATTGTGGTCAGGAATAAATAAGCATTTGTTTTGTAGTCAGTAGCATTCCCTCACAGCTCTTTAGCTTTACTTACAAAAGTGATAAGTATTGATTTTATCAGATTTCATTACTCAAATTATAAAACGCCTGTTTTATACAGGTCTTAACAGCAGTTGGAACTGGACGACAAATTCATCTTTAATCTTTATCAATCCGCCAAATTTTTTAGGTGGTGAAAGTTGGAAGTCAGAAAAACAAAATGTCCGCCCTCCATCTAATTGGATATTGCCGCCGGAATTTTTATTGAATGAATAAGTTAATTCAAACCGTTTAACTGCTCCGGCAAGTTCCACTTCTATCCACCCCTTTACGGATTCTTCTTTGGTTAGCAGTATTGGCATACGTTCAAGAGAAAGAAACCGGATCATCATGATTGGATATTCATCAGCTTTTAATGTTTGTCTTAGCCCTTTTGTTAGCATCCCGCTGTGGCAATCGAATCTGAGAACATCCATCCTCATTTCACCCTTTAGCCGTACCGACTTGGAAACATCGTTAGAACAAATAAGTGTGTCATTTTTAGTATACTCGTTTATAGTACATGTAAAGCTGTTAACATTTGACTTGCCCTTCACCAGAAGCGTACTGTTTTTTTCTACTTTCCACTTTGCGATAGGGACCGCCTGGGCTATTATTACCTGGGCTTTGCCAAGTAGTACTACTGTAATGATAGCTACACAATACAAGGCTCTTTTGTAAAACATATTATCAATTAACTTTTAAAAAAATGAGCCTTTGCAGGCTCACACTTATCTCATGTACTTAAGCAAGCATCTAAAATCCAATGACGGCCTCAACCAGATACCCGCTGAATTTCCCGCCATTGCGATAATCTGTTGTTGGAAAATCTTTATACTTCTGTACTACGTATTCTCCTTTCATAAGAATATTTTTAGTGATAAAATATCCACCGGCAAGTGCCATCCGATTCACTTTCACATCGTTGTTAATACCATTCAATTGCGCTTTCGCCGTGTTATACCGGGCCCCTACAAAAAAGTTTTCCGAAGTTCCAAACCTGTAAACAACATCCCCGGCAAGCTGGGTCGCCGTTCTTTCGTCTTTTTCAGTTTTGTTTCTTCCTTTTGCAGTTTCATACGTTCCCAATAATTCAAGTCCGCCCGTTTTTAAAAACCCATTAAGCATAATGGCATTTACTTTTTTGGTGAATCCTGGATTTAATCGGCCGGAGAAAGCAACAGCTGTGGAAGCCTGAACAGCACCGCTTGCATCTTTCCATTTCTCTACAACGTTTTGGTAATTAGAACCGGCACGATCTCCGCCGTACAGGGTAAGGCCGCTGCCTGAATTGCTTGAATTATGATACAAACTTCCTGACAACCGAACCCGTAACTTTTCTGCTACTTGTTTATCAAAACCACCTTTTAAAATGATGGAAGGATTTCGGTTGGTATTGGCATCTATTATTTCTCCGTTTACCATTCCTTGCGTTGCAGAGTCAACACTTCCTTTAATCATTCCGCCTGTTAGCGCTAACATTCCGAAAAATCCATTCTTCTGCAAGAATACCTCTCCACCAATTTCAGTTGCGAAGGCATCCATAATGTAACTTTCCATAAACGGATTATATAGAGCTTGTCCAGCATCAGATCTTCTAAAGTGGGCATCGCCATAATTCACTTCCATATGTCCGACTTTAATCGTGGCAACATCCATTAGCTTAGTCCAAAACTTTCCTTTAAAAGGAAGCTTATCAAATTGAATATATCCTCCTTTCACCCATGCTTCATTGTGATGCCGGGTAGATAAATACGTTGTTACATTTAAACGAATACCATCAGCTAATTGTATATCTAAAAAGAGGTTCGCCATAGCCGTCATAAAGCCCGGGCTTATGGGATACAGCTTATTGATCCCTTGATTATTGACCGCCGTATTTTTGCTCTTTAAATTTTGATACTGCTGAGTGAACCCTGCACCAATCCTAACTCTGGGTCCCTCAAAAGCAAGCGTGTCCGGTGTTTTATTTGTTTCAAAAACATTTAGACCTCTTTGATCATAGGGTCTCCAGTAAGAGGGGCGGCCATAAAACTCTTTATCTGTTTGTGCCGTTGCTGCAACCGGAGCTATAAAGACCAACAACAAAAGAATTTTAAATGTAGTTCCTGATAATAATTTGTTCATGATTTATGTTTAGATGTTTTCGAACGGATTAAACCTTAAATTTTACGTTATACGAAATGCTTATGTCATTTCCTGTCTTAATCGTACCTAATAATGCTTTAGGAGGCTGCACGTTATAGTCCGTCATTTTCATTTTCTTTAGGCCCGTCACCGTAAAGCTTTTATCAGTGGGGTTATAGGTGCCGTTTGCAAGAAGTTCTGTTTGATTCGTTGTGCCTGCAATGGTCATTTTACCTACGCAAGTCAATTGATAATTGTTTCCACCGGTGGCCTTGACCGTAGCAGACGTGAGAACAAAAGCAATGTTGGGATTAGCGTCGCTCTTTAACGCTTTATAGGTGTTTTTATCCATTCCACCTTTCCCGCTTTTGAGATTTTTTACAGGAAGAGAAAAATTCATTTTGGAAAGAGAAGTTACCTTGCCATTATCAACAACAAAGGACACGTCACTTGTACCCGATACTGCCTTCATTTCCCAATCGTGCAGGTTAGACGTTCCGTTTAGTTTTATATCAAGTACCTGCGTGTGATAATTAATTTGTCCAAAGGCAGCAACACTTAGTGTAAAATTTATTGCCACGATCAAAGCAATTTTTAAAAACAGTAACTTTTTCATGATTATTTTTTATTGAGTTAGATATTCTTCCCTTTTGTTTAGACCACAAAGCTATCCGTCACGGATTTTTTAAAGTATGATGGCAAAGCGCCCCAGACATGTTTATGGTCACTTGTTTATAGTACCGGAAATTTTTCCTGTTCAAAATCATATTTGTGTTTGACCATGATACTGATACAGTAATAAACAGCTGATTACTTTTGGATAGGATTATTAATCCACCGTCAAAAAAGCACGGATCAAAGGCAATAGCGGTATGAACAACAATAAGAAAGTACTGTTGATAACAAAGGATAGTCTTCTGGCGGAGATCCAGCATGCATTCACTGCATCTTTCCCCTTTCTTAAAATTGATTTTATAAAGCCTGGTATTGTTGCCAAGCCGTCAAGAAGTTCGACGATTGATCCAAACACTCTCGTAAAGCATTTGAGCTCAATAGGTACTGCAATAAAAATTCCTATAGATAATTTAAGAACAATTGCTGAAGTGACTAATGATTTTAAAAATTGCTTAGGCCTGGTTGTAGACGTATCAAGGAAATCAGGTAATGTTTGGAACGTTATTTCGTTAACGGATGGATGGACCCTGGAAAGCCAAAATACGGCTGGTAAATATATTAGTTCTGTAATGGAAGTGCCACCTGAACAAAACTAATAAGGCAAGGCTCTTAGTTTCTTTTCATTGATAATCAAAACTTTTCCTGTTTGAATCTCTATAAGTTTCTCCTCTTTAAAATCTCCCAGGGTTCGTATTAACGACTCGGTTGCAATGCCTATAGATTGCGCCATATTCTCCCTTGACAAGTTCAACAGGGGCTGTTCTTCATCGTTCACCTTATATTTCTCCAGCAATTGAATAAGTCCATAGGCTACTTTTTTTCGCAAGGAGTTATAAGCAAGGTTCAAAAGCTGTTCTTCTTTTTCAACAATATTTTGCGTAATTATTTTAATGAATGCCTGTGCTATCTGGATATCATTGGAAATTAATTTCAAAAAATCTTCACGAGGTATAAGCATCAACGTGGTGTCTTCAAGAGTTACTGCTTCATCAGAATAATTTTCATCTTTTAAGATCGAGGTGTAGCCAAAATAATCACCGCGGCTGTAAATATTAGTAATAAACTCTTTGCCTTCATCAGTACGCTTTGCTATTTTAATCTTACCTGCCACAACATAATATACAGATCTTGCCCGTTGACCTTCTTTATAAACAGCCACCTTTTTGTCATAGCTGAAGGTTTCTCTTTCCGCAGAAGTAAGGGTAACTTTTCCTGATAGCTTTACATCCTCCAGAAAGGTATTTAAGGCGTTATCGCCGCCGTATTCGGTTTTTAATAATTCATTTTTCTTCAACCTTGTCTCAATCGCATGCAGTAATTCAATTCCATCAAAAGGCTTCATGATATAATCATCGGCACCCATTTCCATTCCTTTTCTAAGATCTGACTTCTCGGATTTTGCGGTGAGGAAAATAAAAGGAATGGTGGCTGTTTCCTTATGCTTGCTTAGTAAATGATACACCCCATATCCATCTAAAACCGGCATCATAATATCACAAACGATAAGGTCTGGCCTTTCTTTCAAAGCCTGCTCCACACCGGATTTCCCATTGTCGGCTGTTACTACTTTGTAATTAGCCAACTCCATGATCTCTGCCGTATTTTCCCGTACTTCAATATTATCTTCTATTATGAGAATCTTTTTCATAGCTGCTATGCTTACTTTTTTTGAGGAATATAAACAGTAACCGTTGTGCCCTCATCCAATTTACTTTTTACGGTTATCCTGCCTTTCATTAACTCCAGGTATTTACCAACGATATGAAGCCCTAAGCCCGTACCCTGGATATGATTCGCATTTTTTCCCCTAAAGAAACGTTCAAATAAATGCTTCTGATCTTCATTGGAAATTCCAATGCCTTTATCTGTCACGCAGACCATAAAAATAGTATCCATAAATACGGCTACTATTTCGATCGGCTGGTTTTCATCTGTAAATTTTATGGCGTTAGAAACAAGATTGATCAGAATATTTTTTACCAGGTTTCTATCCAACCAAACATTACTGTCAACTGAATTTGTGAAATTTATTTTCTGCCCTTTTTTCAATAAGCCATCCAGGTCCTGGATCAGGTCATTGAAAATAGTATCGATCTCAGAAGGGCTGACCAGTTCTACATTTGCTTGCATGAGGCCTTCTTCCATTTTGCCGAGAGAAAGAAAGTCCTCCAGGATATTCTTCATTCCATCCACTGCAATTTTTATCCTGTCAATATGTTTTTCAACTCTTGGGTCTGCATTGGACTGATTGTATTTATCTAACAGGTAGGCGGAAGAAAGAATCGTTGTTAAGGGTGTTCTGAATTCATGGGAGGCTACGGTAACAAACCCGGATTTCAACTCATTTAATTCTTTTTCATTTTCGTAAGCAAGGTTTAATTCTTCCTTTGAGCGTTCTAGTTCTGAAAGTGCTTCCCTCAGCATTTTGGTTCGGTCTTCTACCTTTTGCTCCAGTTCCAAGTTCATTGATTTTATTTCCGCTGTTACACTCTCTAATTCATTCTTTTGTTCCATCGCCCTTGCTTCGTGCGTTTTGCGAACAGTGATATCAATCACAAATGCTATTACAAAAGTTTCATTCTTAATAATGTAATGACTTAAACTCACTTCAACGGGAAACGTAGTGCCGTCTTTACTTTGAGCAAACAGGTCTCTTCCATGTCCCATTATCCTTGGCTCTGGATGGTGGTAATATTGCTCCCGGTATTTTATGTGTCGCTCGTGGGTTGATGTAGGCAAAAGCACATCTACCACCTGGCCGGTAATTTCTTCCTTTGAATAACCAAACTGTATTTCTGCGTATTTATTAAAGTTGACAATTTTCCCTTCCTTGTTGGTAACAATAATTCCAATGGTGGCAAAATTGAATAACGCTTCAAATTGATTAATGTTCTCAATGTTGTTTAAAGGCACTGGAGTTTTGTTTATAGACATAAATGTTTTACTACGATGGGAAAATTTTAGTTGCTAGTTATTTATAAGCTTTTTACCACCTACATCTTATTGCATAAAATGCCATGTCGTTTGGTATGCTGACGATAGTTTTTATTAAGAAGTTCATGAAAAATTACTTGAATGGTGCCACTCCCAACCTTTTACATCTAGAACCGCAGTAATATTAATATAGCTCATCCAAAAACATACCACCTTATCAGGTCTTAGACTATTCTTTTAAAAACAACGCGGTGTATTTGAAGTAAAAACAATCACCACAGCTGTTAGTCATGCCTTGCTAAATTGCATTCATCACCACCCTCAGAAAATGTATAGCATATCACCAAATCGAGTTACTTATTGTTGATCTCAATCTGCCTCCCACCCCTTCCATTGCTGCTAAACAATTTCATTTTGATTACTCCTTTATAAAGGATAGGCGATGTATAAAGAAGACTGGTACTTGTAGGTTCTTTACCATCGGTAGTATACCTGATAGCGAGGCCGGGGAATTGTGAGTTTGCTACCACTTTGCCATTGCTGATGATTGCACCTGGAGTTGGTATCCGATAGTGAAACCCACCGGCATAATAATCTAATCGTGGTAATTCCTGTTTACCTGCCACGTTTACAAAACGTGACCAATCACTCTTATAAAGCGACAAGGCTTTTGTCGTATCGTTTTCTGCGGCCCACGCCGGATCTTTAGCCCAGGCTCGTTCGGCTAAGGCCAACAACTTAGGTAAAAGCATGTATTCCAACTGTTCGGGGCTCTTGACAGTTTCGCTCCATAACAGCCCTTGAATGCCGGGTATATTTTGCTTACCATAATCTGTAAGCCGCGCCTTGTTTTTAAAATATTGAGCTGTTATTTTATTTCCATTAATATCCTCTGTCGAGCTTCTGTAGTAGTCAAATGGAATAAAGTAAAAAGGCTTGTCTACATCTACATAACCACCCCAATAATATCCTGGTTCATAAAAAGATTTCTGATAGGCCAGGTCAAAATACATATTGCTAACCGGGGACATAATTACTTTATAACCTGCATTAGCTAACTGGTAAGGCAGGTCTTCAGCACCCCAGCCAATTACATTATTCCAAACATCTACCTGCATATTTTGGTTTGAAAAATCCGGGTTTGGTATGGTGAACGGTTTACCATCCAGAGTTGTTTTACGCATCGCAATTTCTTCCCAACCATACAGGAATAAATTTTTTTTCTTCAGCATCACGTTCACATTCCCATAGAAATAATACCATAGATCATCTATTGTTTTGATGCTACTATTATCTCTCATCAATTGTTGCACTACCGGCGAACCAGCCCATACCCCACCCGGCACTTCATCGCCGCCAAAATGAATCGTACGTAACGGGGCATCGGCATCTTTATACATAACCACTATTTCGTCTACTACTTTTTCCAGGAACTTGTACGTTGATGGAAGTGAAACGTCCATTACATTACGATACCACCGCTGCACCGATTTATACTTTGATGTATCTAATGGATGGTACAAAAGATATTCTTCTGCAGCTTTCTTTTTTCCTTCTTTTATTAATCGATTGTAACGTGCTGTCATGGATGCCACTGCTGCCCGTGCATGCCCCGGAGTTTCAATTTCTGGTATCACATCGATATGACGCAGTTTGGCATATTTTAAGATCTCAATAAAATCGGCTTTTGAGTAAAAGCCAGTTCCATGGGACGCTAAATCAGGCCCGGATCCAAAAGAAGGATGCAGGAAGTTTTCATCACTCATCGTATGCCCCCGTCTCCCACCTACCTCTGTTAATTCCGGCAATCCGGGTATCTCCAGTCGCCAGCCCTCGTCGTCGCTAAAGTGAAAGTGTAAAACATTCAACTTGTAAAGAGCCATCAGGTCAAGAAGTTTGAGTAATTGTTGCTTACTATGAAAGTTCCTGGCAACATCTAACATAAAAGCCCTGTGCCCAAATCGTGGCGAATCAATTACGTTTACAACAGGGATATCTATTGTTGTTTGAGATCCCTTGTAAGCACCAGGAGGAATTAATGTTTTTAAAGATTGTATGCCATAAAAGATTCCCTTATTGGTGCCTGATGTGATGGTGATAGTTTGAGGTGTTACATTAAGTTGGTACGCACCTGTTCCTGAGTTATTTTTTGCTAACATGATCTGTTTATCCGATGCACCTTTCTTTACATCGAGTAATTTTTTCAACTCATTTTCCAGGTAGCTTTTTTCACTTTCCAGTTCGTCTTCTTTTTTTGTAAGTACTGTAAAACCATTACCAAGTATAAAAGTGCCAGCACCTTCTTTATAAAAAGAAGGCGTTGGAAATACTTTAATTAAATCGGCCTTGGGGATATCAATGATGGATCTGTTTTGTTCATAAACCCGTTGCGGGGTTATTAGTTCCATTTTATCACTGGCAGACCGCATATACTGTTTAGGCTGGGTAGAAGGTTTTACACTGTAATTTTTAAGCGTCGTTCCTTTGTCTGGCATATCATCCCAAACAATATACATTCCTGATGGAGCATCGGAGATGCTGATGGCCCAGGCACCGGCTACGAACGATACCTTAAGAGATTGCTTTGTCGCCAGGGCCTTAAAACCAGTACCTGGATACAACCTGTAAAAGTCACCGTTGATATGATCAATCTTCACGCCTCCGGTCACCGTTGCCGAGTTGATCATTCGCGGAAAATTAAAGTATAGGCTCCATCCTTTTGCCGACAGGGAAGACCCATAATTTGTAATAGTAAATGCAGAGAGAAATTCCGTTTTCCCTTTGTAGTTGTTCTCTACCACTTCCCACTGAATAATGAGATCGTCGGCGTTAAACATTTTAGGTTGCTGCCCATAACAAGAGCAAAGCAATAAAAAGAAGGTACAAATGGTTAGGATAGATTTCATATTTACAAAGGAAATTCAAGTTAGATAAACAAGGGATATAAAAAAGCCGTCTTTAGAAAAAGACAGCTTTACGATTGCTTAAAATGAGAAAAATTATGGCTTGTCCCACCATACACGTCCCATTAAATTATCTCCCCCAGAAACGGAAGAGTGGGCTGCGTTGTAGTTGGTAGAATTCGTATTCGCTTCTGATAGTGGATAAGGAAAGCGGCGCGGAATGGTGGCATTCGTTGCATTGCCCGGATAGTTTACAGGTGTCAGCACAGGCAAACCCGTCCTACGCCAATTACTCCACTCTTCATAAAAATCAAACATAGTTGCCGTATGTATCCAGTATTGTGTATTGATCATTGCCAAACCAGTCGCCGGGTTATATGGATTAGCAGCATGGTAGGCTACAGCAGTTGCTTCGGGTATCCCTGCAGCGGCATCATAAGGGGTCATAAAAGTTATGGCAGCAATTAAACCATTTTTATAATGTTCAGCCGCACTGCCGGCGATACCAAAACGTTGTGCCGCATCCGCCAATAATAATTCAGATTCAGCATAAGTAAGTATGAACGTTGGCGAATTAAGTTTTACAAAATACTTACTCGGCCTGGAATAATTAGCAACTCCGGGATACCCTGGAGCACTTGAAATATCACGCCCTGGAACGCCACTGAAATCATACCCGTTAGGCATTCCTTTTTGCAAAGCCAGGGTCATATCACCGTTGTTTAATTCTGCTATGACAGCCAGCCTTGGATCGTTTGTAGCTTTTAATTGGTTGATCAATTTCTCTGACCATTTTACATTGTCCTTTTCCGGCTGTCCCTGCAACACCTGGAAGTTCCGGTTGACGGTGGGCCTGCCACCTGTGATGTCATGTTTAAGAAGCGCATTATCAGCGTTGCTTTGCATTGTCTTACCAATCACTTTCTGAACAATCGTTTGTGCCTTAGCCGGATCTATTTTTGTTAAACGCATACCGGCACGTAGCAAAAGTGTATATCCAAAACGTTTCCATGTTGGAATATCGCCACCATAATAAGCATCACCTGCAGGTTTATCAGCAGCAGCGTCTAATGCTACTGTTGCCTCTTCAATTTCTTTCAAAATATCATTATAGATATCTTGTTGCTTATCATACTTTGGAAAGTATATTTTGTTGTAATAACCTTTTCCTGCATCAAAATAAGGTACGTCGCCATACAGGTCTGTAATACGTTGAAAGATCATCGCTTTCATAAGGCGGCCTACCTGGTGAAGGTTTTTGTATTTGTCTTTGTCACGGGTAAATTCAACCAGGTCAACAACAGGCTTTACCTGCTCCGGGTAAGCTACCTGCCAGTAAGCAGCGGTGTAAGCTTCATTCAGTAAATATTTATCACCCGCCCAATAGCCAATCACTGTTGACAGTTGTTGCATCATGGTAGATGAATAAATAAGGTTTGCCCGCCAGGTTTCATAACTGAAATCGAACGAACCCGTATAAGCCAACTGCGATGTGGTTAACAGGTAAGCAGGATCGAAATTGGCCTGGGTATAGGCAGTAGGATCCGTATTGATTTTATCGAATTTTTTAGTGCAGCCGTTCGCTAAAAAGCTTACTGTGAAAATGCAGATACTATATTTTAAAAAATACTTTTTCATCTTATGAAGTTTACTCTTTATAGAATTAGAATTTTACATTAAGGTTCAAACCATAACTCCTGATCGGGGGTACGCCGCCCAGTTCGAGGCCTTGGGTGTAACCAGAGTAACTGGCTTCGGGATCAATGTTGTCGGTCTTCTTCATCAGTGTAAATAAGTTACGTCCAACTATGCTAAGCGTTGCTCCCTTTATGCGGTTATTAAACATACTTGCAGGGAAGGTATAGCCCAATGTAAACTGCCGAAACTTAATGAAGCTGGCGTCGTACACAAACATTTTTGATACATTGTTAGCAAGAGTAGTATAGTACGTTTGCGATGTTGTATTGGTACCAAATGTGCCCTCCCTGTTTTCAAGTGTTGCTTTGTGCAGGCCGAAAAAGTATCCATAATAGTCTGTAGCGGAAAACACTTTGCCACCAAACTTGCCATCAATAAGAAAAGAGAAGTTCAATGCTTTGTAGGAGAACTCATTATTAAAGCCTGCCGTCCATTTATGGTAGGCAGAGCCATAAGCTTCTAACTCGCCTCTGACAGGTACACCATTCGGGCCGAGTTCTATTTTCCCTCCGGCATCATATTTATAATCAAACGCCATAATTTGGTTAGCGGCTAAGCCAACTACGTGACGGGTAAAGCCCACTGCAGTCCGTGATGTACCGATACCTAATTCAGCCTGGTCGGCAGCAAGCGAAATCACTTTGTTTTCGTTCCGTGATCCATTTATAGACGCTGTCCAGTTAAGCCCACGGCTTTTTAGAGGTTGAAACGACACCAAAAATTCAACTCCTTTATTCTGCAGTTCGCCAATATTTAAAACCGCTCCTGTATACCCAGAGGTGTTAGACGCCGGGGCAACTAAAATTTCGTTCTTGGATTTTTTAGTATACCATGCTACGTCTACTCCAACACGATTATTGAACAACCGCATCTCCGTACCAAGCTCTATTTCACTGGCGTTTGACGGACGTAATGCACTGTTAGGAACAGAAGCATTTGTGATGTTTCCCAATGGCATTCCATTCAATTGCTGACTGAACAAACCATAGTTTAAAAGAGTTTGATAAGGAGCAAGATCGCCACCAACATTTGCCCAGCCCACACGAAACTTTCCAAAATTCATCCAGGATGGTTTCGCCAATTCAGAGAAAACAAAAGAGCCACTTACTGAAGGATAAAAGATGCCTAAATCTTTTGAAGGTGCCAATGTGGAAAACCAATCGTTTCGACCAGAGGCGGAGAGATAAAGCAAGTTTCTAAAATTTGCTTCAACTGTGCCATACAACGACTGAACTTCTTTACCAACATTTGTATACCCGATAGATTTATTCTGAACATTCAGAATATTATACACGTAAGGCACGGCAAAGTTGGTACCTGACTCCTCCGTTGTTTCAGCATGGTACTTCATGATGTTACCGCCAACCGTAGGTGAGATAGAGATATCGTTACTAATCTTAAACGATTTGCCAATAAGAAAATCCGTATTAAGTTCTGATATGCGATTGTATTGCTCTCCAAGGTGACGGCCCGCCTGGTTATAATAGGCTGTACCCGTAGGCACCACTGTTGTATAGCGGTCGTTGATAAGATCACGGCCGATACGTAACTGGGCAAACAACCCATTAGTGAAGGTGTAACGGGCACTAACAGAACCTATCAGCCTGTTGCGGAGTGTATTATTAATAAAATTGTAGGAGGCAAACCATGGATTGGTGGCAAATGTATTATTGGTAAAAGACAGTTCGCTGCCATCAGCTTTTGTGCCCGGCTTTAAGGTATTAATATCAACACTGGTTGGCAAAAACATCGCCTGGAAGTTGGCGTTACCGGCGCCATCTGCAAGTATCGGACGGTTCTTTGCTTTATCACTTACAAAGTTGGCTCTTGCGTCAATGGTCAATCCTTTAACGACGGTAAAGTTCCCCGAAAAATTAAAGTTGTATCTATCTAGCCCGGAATTAGGTATGGTTGAATTATTTTTTAAGTAGCTGGATGAAAAACGAAAAGCGCCACCATCAAAACCACGACTGAAAGAAAGTGTGTTGGTAAATGTGTTACCGCTTCGATAGAAGTTTTTAAGATTGTCCTTTTGAGCAACGTAAGGTCTAAGCACACCATCAAATTGAATTACGTTTGAACCATCCAATTTGGCACCCCAACTTGAGTTGCCCGCATCGTAGGCAGCAGCGGCAGTAGCAGGTTTTATTCCGTTAGCCCCGCTTCCATATAAATATTGCCAGTCGGTAACATTTACAATTTGATCTGCTACATAATTTGAGTTAAACTCGATAGTTCCTTTGCCGCTACCGCTCTTGGTAGTAATCAATATAACGCCGGCCTTTGCCCTCGAACCATATAAGGCAGATGCAGCGGCGCCTTTTAAAACAGATATCGTTTCAATGTCATCCGGGTTAATGTTAGAGATACCATCACCAAGGTCTGGTGCATTAGTATATTGCCCTCCATCATTTCCTTTTACTTCGTTGGTAACCGGTATACCATTAACAACATAAAGTGGCTGGTTATTACCTACAAGACTTGAGATACCACGGATAATAACATTAGTTGATGATGTAGGTCCGCCTGAAACAGAACTTACATTTACACCAGCGATTCTACCAACTAATGAGTTAGCAACATTTGTTTCTCTTGCCTGTGTTAATTCAGAACCTTTTAGTTCGGTTACAGAATAACCAAGTGCCTTTCTTTCCTTCCTGATACCTAATGCGGTAACAACCACCTCCGACATCTGGGCATCCGTTGCCGAAAGGGTGATGGCAACATTCTGACTATCGCCTACCACAAATTCCTTTGCTGCAAAGCCTATGTAAGAAACAATCAACGTTTCACCTTTTGTTGCTTCAATAGTGAACTCTCCGTTGGCTCCGGTGGTAGTACCGCGGTTGCTGCCTTTAATGCTTATGCTAACCCCTTGTAAGGGTTGCCCTTCCGTAGATGTAATTCTCCCCCTGATGGGGTCGGGAACTTGTTTAACAGGCGTATTTTCTAAACCAGTTGAAGCAAAAGAATTACTTCCTATGATCTCCTGCTTTTCTTTGCTTTTAGATCGTTCGCTTACAATAACGAACGTGTTGCTGGAAATCTTTTTATACTTTAATCCTGTGTCCTTCAAAATATCATTAAGAATTTTCTCCGTATCATTTTCATAGTCTTTCGCGGCCTTCACCAGTACATTGCCCATACTTTCTTCGGAGAAAAGAAAATAGACCCCTTTAAGACGATTTAATTCTTTTAATACAGCAAGAAGTGTTTGTTTCTCCTGCAGCGATTGACTACCAGGATAGAATTGCGAATGCTGGTTAACTTTTGATTTGTTGCTGGTGTAACTATAAGCATTTTGCGCATTTACCTGGAACGATACAGCCAAAGGCAAAAGCAGCAGACAGCCAGCAAGTTTTTGAAATTGTTTTGAATGACACATATACAGCAGTTAAAAATTAAATGAACTTATTTAGGAATGGAGATGACGATTTCTTTACCCTTCCTGGTTATTTGAAAGTCAAGTGTTGCCTCTAATGCTTTAAGCAAAACTTCCAGGTTGTCGTTAGGCAAAATGCCCGATATCTTCTTTTCTTCTATACTTTTATCAAGCACCACTTTCACCCCGTAATGAATGCTGATGATTTTAGCCGCCTCTGTCATAGGAGTATTTTCAAATACCAGTTTAGCTTGCGTCCACGCAAGTACTTTTTCCTCCGGCGCCACTTCTATCCGCGGTAATTTGTTATCAATCCTTACATACTCTCCCGGCACCATTTTAACCAGCTTGCCATCCGGCATTTTAAGTGTTATGCTACCTTCTTTAAGGAGTACATTATTTTCTCCTTTCCTGCTTACTACATTAAATTGGGTACCGGTAACAATGATGTCTAACTCCCCGGCATGAACTATGAATCGGTTTTTCGTTGTTGTCTTTTTTACATGAAAAAATGCCTCGCCTTCTATCCATACTTCCCTGTCGCCTGTTACATCCCAGGTTTTTTTCATTGACAGATTACTATTGGCATTTAGCATCACTTCCGACCCATCAGGAAGTTTGTATTCCGACACTTGTCCATAAGCAGTATTAAGCTTTAGCTCGTTATCGCTGCCCTTCCAAAGTATGGCTCCGCCAATAATGAGGATAATTGCTGCCGCGGCTGATAGCCACCACCTGTTGCGGTTTTTGCTTCCCATTTTTATAACTGGAGCAGCAGCAGGTAAAGAAGCCATTAAACGCTTATGAGCATCTTCTGTTTGTTGAGAAGAGACCGGCTTATCTTTTATATGTAATGCCTTTAAATGCAAAATGCTTTCCTCTACCAACGGTAAGTATTGCGGGTTTTGAGAGAGCCACTCCTGCCAATTAGTAGCTGGCGCACTTCCACTGCCCAAGTACCAGGCAAGAAAGCCCTCATCAGCAATTACTTCTTCGAAACTGGAAAAATTTCTGGTCACCACAATTGTTTTATTATTAATAAGTGTTGGTTCTTTATCTTTTGTAACTATCACCGGCAAAAAATTTTTATATGTGTTGTGCTCTTGCCGGTTTAGATGATATTATCTCCCTACAAACTTTTCATTAAATTGTAGCTGTTTGTATTCCTCTCTACCAGATATCGAACTTTGGAATGCTTTTGCCAACGGCGACAAGGAAGCTTTCAGTGCCCTGTTCCAACGATTTTACCCCCTCCTTTTTCAGTATGGAAATAAAATTACCCGGGACTCAGACTTGCTGGAGGATATGATACAGGAATTGTTCCTGGAACTATGGCTAAAACAAGGGAACAACCCGGTACAATCTGTTAAAGCATACCTATTGCAGGCAATTAAGTTTAAGCTGTATAAAACCTTCCGCAACAAAAAAATGGTGACCACAAATGAAGCAGAAAATTATTTGTTTGAGTTAAGCCAGGAAACTTTATTGATCAATGAAGAGGAGGACCAGGAGCGAACAAAAAAAATATGTGCTGCGCTGGAACTGCTATCTCCCCGGCAAAAAGAAGTGATCTATTTAAAAATATACAAAGGCTTATCCTACGAAGAAGTTAGCGAGATAATGGAGCTCAATTACCAGGTAGTACGCAATCTTCTTTGCGCAGCATTAAAAGCCTTTAAAAAACTTTGCGCTTTTATACTAATACCTGCTGTTATTTTACTTTCCTGACAGTGTTAATAGCATCTAATAAACCATTGTTTGAAACATCGTGAGCAAGCTCCCAAAACATAATACCATTCAAGCCTTTCGCTACTACATAGTTTGCCTTTTCCGTTAAAGATCGCTTGTCATCGTAAGTAACAAACAAGCCTTTTGTCTTATTAAACAAATAAGGTGCCTTTGCTATACTGTCCCAGTGGTAAACAAATCCATCTTTCTTATTAAACGACTTTTCAAAATCTCTAAACCCAGCAGAACTTTTAAAATTTCCAGGCTGGTACAACCCATTGTTTATTTCCGGAACTGCTTCCCACACCCGTCCGTAAAAAGCTGCGCCTATAACAATTTTATTAGCAGGCACGCCTATTTTTAAAAGCGCGGTTATGGCATTATCAGCCGACTCTTTTTGGTGCTGTGTGGAATATAAAGCGGTATGATGACCGGTAGTTTTTGAATAACCATTCACAAGATCATAGCTCATTAAATTAACCCGGTCAACCATCTTCATCACCCTTTCCCATTCAATGGCTTCATCAATAAATTTTTGAAATCCCCCGGCGGCAAAACTTATTTCATTTTTATTTCCTAAGGCCGTTCGCAGATCTGCAATAAGTGCAGTAAAATTTTGCTTGTCCTCAGCCCTGAATGTATGGCCAGGATGACCTTCAATAGCAGGGTACTCCCAGTCAAGGTCTATTCCGTCAGAGTTAAAAAAGGTATTCAGTTCTTTAACGGAGGCAGCAAATTCTTTCCTGGCTGCATCAGTTAAAAAAACATCGGAGCAGGTAGCGCATCCACCCCAGCCGCCAAGGGAAAGCAACACCTTTAACTCAGGATTCTTTTGTTTTAAGCCAACCAGCTTTTGTATTCGCAATGTATCCATCTTGGTATCTACGCTAAGCCTGTTGCCTTTTAAATGACAAAAACTAAAAATGATATGGGTAAACTTTTGCGGATCGTACCGGTTTATCTGTGCTGTATCGCCTGCATAATATGCAGTAACAGTAAAATTGTTTTTTTGCGCATGGCTAAAGAGGGCAAAAGATAAGCTAAGGAGTAGGCAAGCTGTTTTCATCATTTGAAAAAGATTAACTGACGTATAGTGCTTGGAACTTAAATTTTGTAATGAAACTTCCCGGACTTTTACTTAACTCTTTTGTATTCACATGAAATCTATTAAGTGAATGGGCAATAAAGCTGAGTTTGAGGGAGAATATAAAATAGAAATACTATGTTTTGTATTGTTCAACTGTTCTTCAGTATATCGAATTAGCTAAGGGCTTCCCAAAAGGGAGCAAAAAAAATCCCTTTTATTCAATTTATCGTATGCTATACGTTGTATTGAATAAAGGGATTTTTTAAAGAATAAGTTTTACGGGTTCATTGTTAGAAGCTATATCGTACACCAAGCTGTATCTGGTACGGCTCACCGCCCGGGTTAGGCAGACCTGCTGTATTTACCCTGTAGTTAAATCTCTTATTAGCTGCATCGAAAGCAGGAACGGCAGGTGTTGTTCCTGACGCAGGAATGCCGGTTGCGTAAAGTGCCTGGTTGCCCAAATTATTGCTTACGCCTTTGTCTTTCTTAAGCAGATTAGCAAAGTTGAATATGTCAGCAGAAAACTCTATACTATGCTTTTTATAGATCCTCAATTTTTTCGAAGCTCTTAAATCAATAAGGCCATAAAAGGCATTTATGCCGCCGTTTCTTTCAGCAATTTGTCCTAAACTTTTATTGATGTAATCCTTGATACTTTGACTTGCATCAGGGTTGTTTAGGATGGCAGTAATTCCATCCCTGACATTTTGAGGGACAGCGGCATTTTTAGTATCAAAAATGAATGCGAGGTCATTTGTATTTGAGACAAAGTCTGCATTTGTATTAGCACCTGATAACAAACTATAACGTGTTCCGCCAATTCCGGAGTAGCGAAAACCTATGCTTACGCCAAAGAACGTAGGCAATGAACCATAAACAACTACTTTATGCTTAAATTGATTATCGGAATAACTCATCCGGCTTAAATCCCTTGGATCATCTCTTACAGGCAAAGCAAGAGTAGCAGTGTTTGCGACATTGCCATTATAGGAGGTATTATCCCTGGTATCGTTGCGTGTATAGCTAAAAGATATATCGCCATCTTTTAAATATTGCCAGGTCCCATCAATAACAATTGCAAAATTATTTACTTTGCCCAGGCTTGTCAATTCCAATACACGGCCTAAGTTTTTGCTTATTCGTCCTTGCTGCCAATCACCGGCACCATTGGTTGGCATAGTGTTTAGAGGAACAAACACGCCGCGGTCACCTTCGTTTGGTAAGGTGAAAAAAGGAGTGGTAGCCATATTACGGTCTACGTAGGTATAGTTATGCCTTCCTAATGTAGCATAACCGCTAATGCCCATTCTAAACTTGGCAGTAAAATAGTGACTATAAGTAATGTTAGCCTTATACATTACAGGTACCCTTGCATCTGCCCCGGTAAAATTAATTGTGGGTACTTGAAATTCAGCAAGCGTAGGAGTTTTGGAAGGATCGGCACGATACGCATTAAAATCAACAGCAGGTATATTAGGTGATCTTATATCAACGGTAGCAAGGTGCTTACCATCGAACGTAAGATTATTTATAAGCATGTAGTTATTAATATCGGAAGCAAAAACACCACCTCCCAACCGGATAAAATCAGTATGCTTTTCATTTACATCCCATGTAAATTGGAAACGAGGTTGTATGATGGAAGACGTAATCCTGTTATCAGTACGCAACTTAAGCTCGTCGAACACCTTTTGGTTTAAAGGAGCAGATGGGTAATGGGAATAATCATAACGCAAGCCCGCAGTAAGCTCTAAACCCTTTGCAAGTGTAGTTTGCATTTGTGCGTACAAGCCTATGTTTTGAATGCTGCCTTTCACACTTATATCTTTCATAAGCGGCACCTCCCGATAAAACCTGTATGGGTTATTAGCTTCAAATGCGGCAAGACTGATATAGTGAAAACGGCCATTTACCTCACTTCCATATACTGAAAGAGAATGAGTGTTCATTACATCAATACCAAAAGTATACCTGATCTTATTGGTGTTATAATACAAATTATTAACCAATTGAACTACGTTGTTCGTAAAACCTTCCTGGGCAAACCTGTGGCCACCAATCTGTATATTAGTTGTTCTTGTGGCACCATTGATAGTTGATGCAACATTTTCTACAATTGCTCTTGGTATATTAGCTGAAGGCAAATCATCTCCAGGCTCGCTTGACTGGTATGTATACAGGTGTTGTATTTTCAGTTCGTTAGTGATACGTGGATTAATTGACGTACGTAGGGTTGCCAGTAAACTGTTGTCTCTGTTAAAGTCATTTCCTGTAGACTCGTATAAATTGATAGCCGTATTATCTGTCAGGCCCAATTTATTTCTGTCATTTGTGTAGTTATTACGAATCGTTAGCAAATTCTTACTGTTGATCTGCCAGTCCAACCGTGCAAAAGCAGCATCCGAACCCCGGCTTTTATCAAAAGATCCAAACTGTGGTTTAGCGGAAACTCCATACTTGGTGCGGGCAATATTTACAAAATTTTCAAGTGTAGCTTTTGTGGTGTTGAACCTGTTTTCATCTGCCGGCGATTGAACATCGGCAATAACTAATGACCTGCTATCCTGCTGATGGTCTAATGCTACAAAAAAATGGAGTTTGTCTTTAATAATTGGACCGCCTAATGCAAATCCAAACTGGTTTGTCGAATAATTGTTATTGCGTATGTTACCTCTTATATCATACTTGCTTGCTAACCAGTCGGCTCGGGTATACATAAAAACACTTCCGCTTAAAGTGTTTGTTCCGGACTTGGTAACAGCGCTTACAGTACCACCACCACTACGGCCAAACGTAACATCATATTGGTTGGTAACTACCTTGAATTCACGTACGGCTTCTATCGAAATTGAATATGGTGCGCCGCTACGACTTGTAGTTGAACCAGCAGAGGTAGGGTTCTTCGCATTCATACCATCTATGGTATAATTCGTAGAAGATCCTAACTGGCCACCTATACTGCCCCCACGGCTTAGAGGAGAAAGATCCATCAGCGTAGTGAAATTGCGGCCGTTAACAGGCAGCACGGTCATTGTACGGGCCGAAATGGCTGTGGCAGCGCCGATATATTCTATCTTATTTTTTAGACCTGATGCAACTACCTGTATTACCTGAAGTGCATTTTCCCTGGTCTGCATTCTAATTTCAACTTTTACTGCATCACCCTGGTTAAGTGTATAACCACTTAGCTTTTGCTCTCCATACCCAACATAGGTAGCGCTTACTGTATAAGGGCCTCCGAGTGGAAGTTCTTTAAAAATAAATTCACCTTGGGCGTTGGTTAAAGTTTTAGTGGTGAATCCGGTTGATTCATTTCTAATTGTGACGGATGCACCAACCTGCGACTTTCCTTCAACGTTTAAAACTGACCCGTAGATTGAGGCCTGTGTTGTTTGAGAAAGAAGTTTCTGAGTGCTGAAAAGACATAATAATAAAAAGATGCGGCAGCAGATAGTTTTAAGCATAGCAATTGTTTTCGTTTATTAATAAAAATTAAGCTTTAAAAACAACTTCAACAAATCATAATATTAGATAATGTTTTTCCTGATTTAATTTGTTCAGAAATCATTTGAATTTACATTATCATAAAATGATTATCTCGTACACACGATTCTTACATGCGTGGTTCACTTATAACTTAACGGACTCTTGTTAATCTACACGTTACTTATCACTTTATCATTTAGTATTTGTACAGACCCATACAATATACCATCTTCAAAACCATCCTTCAAACGGGGTGTTATTCCAAAACTATAATTCCTTTTTGAATAGATATGCATGCCGGCATACACGTCATTTCTATTTAGAGATTCATAAAATTTGATACCGTTTGCAACGGGTACAACTTTATCATCACCTGCATGAACCAGGAAAGTTGGTGGAGTTTTTGAATTGTTGGTTAGTATAGCCATCGTTTGAACGTTAATTAATAGTTGGCGGAGTTAGCATAAGCTATGCTGTTATAATTTATGACACTATAATTTAATGATTCGCGTAACAGCGTAAATACTCAACTGTAACGATTGATATGTTTTAAAGTAGGCGATTGTTTTAGGAGCCTAAAGCAAAATTTGCCTCACCATTTCAACATTGTAATCAAAACTTTAATCCTGGAAATTTGTAACCCAGGCCCCATTGCTTTGAGAATTTGGCAGCCTTTAATATGCAGTCTTGGCAAGAAAAAACCGGTTCTCTCAATTGCCTTATGATTTCTTTTTTTATCGCAGTGGCGTATCTCTTGAATCTGCGTAAGCTTTACTATAGTCCAGCTTTTTAACCTGGCTGGCTACAAAACGAATTCCTCCCAAAATATGCTTAACATAAAGCGGATCAGCATAGTCTTTTTTGTCATGCCCCAACGTTGTAAACCAGGTGTGGCCGCCATCAAAATAGTTGGTCCATGCAGCAGGATATAACTCAGAAAAGGTACCTGCATTCTTTAGTATCAGGTTACGTTGCGTTGTATCGGCAGCATTTAAAGAAGTAATGTCCATTGCCAATATTGTTTTAGTTCCCGGATATAATTCTTTAGCAAAATAAAATTCATCTTCTTTCTCCCACTCTTTTGGCAAACCTTGCATGGAAGGATGTGCGGCATCAATAACCTTCACTTTAAATTTTTGAAATTTTGCGTGCCATGCAAAGGTCCCTCCCATCATGTTTTTAAACCACTTCCAGTTACGCTCAGTGCCGGTAACAGAATGTATACCCACAAAGCCGCCACCTGCTTCTATATAATGCCTGAAGGCAAGGCGCTGTACATCTGTATCAAATACATCGTTGTTGGTACTTGGAAAGATCAGCATCGTATATTGCTTTAGACTTTCTTCTGTCATAACCGAAGCATCTGCAGAAGTATCTACTTTAAAACCATTTTCAGTTGCAAGCTTTTGAATGGAAGCTACCGCACTTGGTATATTATCATGCACATACCCTTTTCCATTTTTTGTATAGACCAATACTTTTACTTTTTTCCAGTTGACATTATCCTGCGAATACACATTCACAGAAAGTAGTAAAAAGAAGATGCCGGAAAGTATGGCTGTAACTATTTTCATTATAATTTTTTGTTGATGAATTCTTACTGTTTATTTAGTTTAACAGTGATGGCCGGCGGTTGCGCAAAGTTTTGCCAGGCAATCTCGGCCTGTTCTTTTGAAAAGGCATCATTGAAAACAAGCAAGCGATATTTAAGCACGTATTCGGTACCCGGTTCAAGCAACCAGTTCTTATTTTTTGTGGGAGAAAAATTGAGGAATACATCGCCCCGGCCGTTCATATCTTCTGGCCATACCCGTAATGGTTCGGGATAGTTATAGTTTGTAGGATATGACATCATAACCAGACCTGCATGATCGTTATTTACAGCTCCCTGAACCATACACCATCTCGCTGTGCTACCATCTGCTTCTTTGCGGTTTTTACCCTCAGATGTTATGATCAAACTATTGTCTTTATTCCATTCCTTTGTTGCCCTTATCCCTAAGCCACCATAACGATATTCAAGAAGCAAAACCGCGCTTTCAGTAGCAGGTACCAACTGAATGGTAATGTCAGCAATGTAATAATCCTGAGCAGCCGCAGGCTGGTAAATCTTCACAGACTGCACTTCATTGATAGCCACTTTTTCGCTGCCATCTTTTCTAAAAACTACGTGTTGATGCAACGCCTTAAAACCGGCAAATACATCGCCACTTGTGGTAGATGCAAAATTGGCAAACCGAACGGTTCCCTGCTTCGTCGCAAGGTTCCAGAAGTCAACCGAATCACCTTCGAAAAGTACTTCCGTCCACGGATTCCATAATCCCCAGTGATGATAGTGGTCGGGCGCATTGATGCGGGTAAGCTCCTGCCCCCGCGGTGACCATAACGGATGTATAAACCCACTTCTTTTATAAACGGTGTCAACTCCTTGTGGAGGGTAGATAGTTTTGTAATTGTAACGAAGCAGGTTGTTGGTGCTATTGCTGATTGTCAGGAAACCGTTAACGGCGACAGCTTTTATATGATTTGTACTTTTAAAAGGCACACCTTTACTAAGCTGAAAAATGCGTTTGGTACTTTTGGTTTGCGGTATAATCCAGTTTAATATTCTCCTATCATTATATTCTACCTGGTAAGGAATTGAAGTTTTGATAGTACCAGTCAATTCTACCAATTGTAAAACACTGTCAGGTAAAAGGGTTATTGCATCCAGATCAACTTTTACCGGAACAGAAAGTTTGCCGTTATCTTTCAAATTCACTTCAAGCGTTGCTAAAACCTGTGAGCTTACATATCCTGAAATAAATACAATAGATAACAGAACAAGGGCTAATTTTTTTTTCATGATATGGAATTACTGTGAACTGTTTTTTGCCTGCATAGCCATTTGGAGAGCAGCCGTGGTAGTGTAGTATTTAGCTATCATATTAGGCACTTCCCATACGGGTAAGCGGCCTTCTTTATAATATTGAAGGAACTTTTCCATAACCCTTGCAAAGTGTGACTCATGTCCTTCATTATACTTTTCGGGAATGGTTACCTTCCATCCTGCGGCATTTTTCTCAATGCCAACGCCAGGGTATTTCGCCTGTATAGATTTTAACTGCTCTTCTAACGCATTCGCATAAGAAGCGTCATTACCATCTATTGGCTCGATATACAAAGCAGGCTTATAATTTTGATCGGCACCCTGCCTGATGATAAGGTTAGCTTTTGTGCCACGCATAATTGAATAGTGCGTATCACCTGCGCCTTTGGGTGCTTTGTAAGCCCAACGCACTGAAACTTTTGCATGCACTCCTTTTATCTCGTAATTTATTTCTCCATTGCTATACACGTTAAGAATGCTGTCTTTCACCACATTTTTTTTCAAATAATCCGGGAAGGCATTCAGTTTGGTTAGCGCATTAAATTGAGATGAAGAAATGTCTGTAGCCCACCTCCTTGCTGATGTAAGCTTAATGTCCTTTGTGTAATCAATAATTTTTCCGGGAAAACATTCCCACTGTACAAGGTCAACAAGGTGCGTAGTTACATCAACTATTCCTTCACCTTCCTGGGTTACATCCATAAACCAGGGTGGCCGTTGAAGTACACTTCCTGAAACGTATTTATAAAAATGATGAACGCTTTCTTTTGTAACAGCGGGGTTTTCAGGAGTGCCCTTTTCTAATTGGCCAAACACTTGTGGCAGTAAGGAGAGTTCACGTTGTAAAATAGTAGTGATCTCGTAGCGTTCGGTCATGATGTCGTAGACCAATACATTTCTTTTTGCCGCAACCCCAAATGCCGATTTAAGCAATTCAAAATTCTTTTTATCAATAGCCATGGGTTTATCGGCCAGTACATTAAAGCCGGCGTTGATAGCTTTGAAAATGTATTCTGTTTTCTTTTTATTATTACCTGCCATCACCACAACATTGCCTTTCTTTTGCCCTAGCATTTTTTCAAGAAAATCATTACCCGTATAAACTTCTTCTTGCCATTTTGTGGGATCATCGCTACGGCTGTTGTACGCATTTATTTTATCAATATGTTGTTGCACATCGGGTCCACCAGGGGCATATACATACACTGTGGGGTCCACTTCTTTATACATTGCTTTTTGTACTAACGCTGCATGAAAATGGCCGGGATCAAGGGTTACAAGTCTTACTTTATCGCTTGCAGCATTTGTTTTTTTTGCCGACGATTGCGCCTTGCTACTTATGTTCATTACTATAATGCTTGCTAATAAAAGGTAGGTTCTTTTCAAAATGATAAGAATTGAATTCGCTTAGTTAAGCACTAAGCTTTTAAAATAATATAGGTACAAGTTATAGTGGCCAATCAGCTTTTTTTGTACGCAACATAATTGGTTCCATAAGGAAAACGCTGTGCCCTTGATAATAATTTATTGGCTTCCACATTGTCTTTAAATAGTTCTTTTTTAGGGTCCCAATACAATTTACCATGAGTTTTCATAGCTGCATGTGCTACCAGGCAAGCACTGCAGGAGCGATGCGCAACTTCGGCAGGACTGATAGTTGGTTTTTTGTTGTCAATACAATCCAGCCAGTTGCCATGTTGTTCCGGGCTTGCATATAAATGGATTTCATTAGGGCCGATTACTGATGATAAAATTTTTGGATCGCTTGCCATGAACGCCTTATTTTCTTTTGCTCCTGATGTCGGATCAGAAGCCGTAACGCCAACATCTCCCCGTGACACAAAGATCCACCCATCGCTGCCTTCAAACCTGATCCCATTAGGGTTCTTACTGCTTAAATACATATCAACACCATTGGCGTATTTCATCTTTGCCTCATAATTTCCATGAACATTCCATAAACCTTTTAACGGGAATTCAGCGGTAGCTTCTGCTTCAATGGGCCCGGTCAATTCTGTATTCATACCCCAGTGAGCAATATCAATATGATGGACGCCCCAGCCGGTTATCATGCCTGCTCCAAATTGTTCGCATCGAAGCCAGCCTCCCCGTGAATTTGGATCGGTTTGCGAGTGAACACGGTCAAGGGTATAATACACATACGGGGTAGAGCCAAGCCACATATCGTAATTAAGGTTTTCAGGTACGGGCATTTCAACGGTGGTACCACCGGGAGGGTCAGAAGGCAAGCCAATGCGAACAGTATGTAGTTTTCCTATCCGGCCATTTCTAACCAATTCGCAAGCCTGCTTAAATTGTGGCCACGGCTTTGTAGAACGCTGCTGGCTGCCCAACTGAAATGTTACCCCTGATTTTGTTACAGCATCACTCATGTGGCGACCTTCCTCAATAGTAAGCGACGTAGGCTTTTGCAGGTAGATGTGTTTGCCTGCAATGGCAGCTTCAATAGCAGGTTGCGCATGCCAGTGATCTGGTGTGCTTATCATCACTGCATCAACATCTTTATTAGCCAGCAATTCATGATAATCATCGTACGTTTTTACATCTACATAATTATCCTTACCCGTTTTCTTTGCATACCACCCTTCTATCATTTGCTTACCGCTTTGTAAGCGGGTACGATCAACGTCGGCTACGGCCATTATATGGGCCTTGTCGTATTTGAACGTTTCTGCAAGATCATGCGTACGGGCAATGCGGCCGCAACCTATTTGCGCTACATTGATTTTATTACTGGGTGCATTTTTTCCAAAAACAGACGATGGAACAATGGTGGGAAAATGGGCCCGGACTACAGCAGGAATATTAGCTGCTACCATTGTACCTGCTGTCATCATACCTGTATTCTTTAAAAAATTTCTTCTGGTATTTGTTATCTTATTTGACATGAAAAAGCAATTTTAAAAGTCAAAAAAGCATGCAAACAAAAGATGTACTTTATAATTGCATGCTTTCGAAAATAGCTTTAGTTATTCTGGAATTATATCAAGTGCCTGCTGCGATGGATCGTACCCGCTATAGCCTTTGTTCTGTTTTATAATACCATTACTATTTGCCTGAATTGAGGGTGTTGGAACAGGCCATAAAATATGATAAGCACTCATGGTGTATTTGTCGGCGTGGTTGGTTAAAATACCCAGTTTATAAAAGTTATTTTTCGCCATAACCCGGTCATAAATATAATTGTCGTCTGATATGCGGTCTAAAGTATAGGTTTTACCGTTTTCAGCTGCCTTTCCTGTTTTGGCGAACAAAAAAGAAACACGGGTCATCTCTGTTTTACGTGGTTCTTCATAAAAAAGTTCTCTTGCCCTTTCATCAAATATGGTTCCTATGTTTACCTGTGCAGCATTTATGGAGGCACACCCGGCACGGTTTCTAACTTTATTAATATCAGTGGCGGCATTCACTAAGTCACCTTTCCAGAAGTACGCTTCGGCTCTTAACAAATAGGTTTCTGCAATACGGAAAAGGTACCAGTCGGTATGACCGCCCTGCATTGGCGAATTTTCAAAATCAGGAATAAAAAGCTTGTATTGCGGCCAGCCATAATAACTTCTGATGGTATCGGTAGTTAATAATCCGCCACTTGTATTTCTCAATCTTACCGGTTGCAGATAGTTAACATCATTGGTGGTTCTAAGGCCTGGGTCATTGTATAAAAGGTCCTCCATATTCATCCAGTTTCCTTTGGCATGCCGCAAATCATTAGGATCATCCCAGATTTCGTATTGTGCATAATTGCTTGGACGGGTTCTTCCAATTCCCCGGCCGTATAAATTTGACTGGATAAGCTCTGTGCCCAGGTTGTCAAACGTTCCTTTTTTACCACTTGGTGTATTTACATTGGTGCCCCAAAACGGCACTGCCTGGCGCATGATGGTCATGCCGGTACCGAACTGGCCATCACCAAAGCGGTCAATGATCAACATGATCCCTTCTTTATTAGCAGCGAGAGATTTATTTTCGGGACGGTGCAGATCCCAGATAACATTTTTTGGGAGGTTAACCGGAACTTTCGTGCCTGGCAAAACAGTGACAGGCGGAGCGGCTGCTCCAAAAGTTGAGTTCATTAAAGAATAAGTGCCTCCGGCAATGATGGTATTAGCGGCAGCAATAGCTTCGTCGAAATTGCCCAGTGCCAGGTTTACTTTCGTTAGTAAATGAGCAACCGCCCCTTTGGTAACTTCTCCCTTGCTTACACCATCAGTAGTCCATAAAAGAGCAGAGTCTAAATCGAGCTTTATTTTTTTAAGAATCACTTCCCGCTTGGTAGATTGAAAATCAAGCTTTGGCGCTAAGATCTCTTTCATAATTGCCGGCACATCACCAAACTGGTGGGTTAACCTGTAATAACGTAAAGCGCGGTGAAAATAAGCGGCGCCCAAAATAGCGTTCCGTTCGGCAGGCGATGCGTATGTGGCATTATTGATACGTGAAATAACGGTGTTGGCATATTTGATTCCTTTGTAGGCCTCAGTCCAATACACATATATTTTATTGCGGTCGTCATTATTAAAGGTTACTCCATCCGGTGTAATTAACAGGTTAAGATCCTGAGCCGGACCTGATTTATCGGTAGTGCCTTCTACAGCAATATCTGTAAAAAGCATTTCAGTAAGAATGGGAGGGTTGCCGCCATAATATTCAATTCTCAAATTACGGGCACAGGCCGCCAATGCAGCCTGCATAGCCGCGGCATTAACATAGGTTTCCGAAGGCTCATAAAAAGAAAGCGGTTTAGGATCTAGATAATTTTTTTTACAACCGGCTACAGCCAATAACCAGAGCAGAAAAAAAAGCGCTCCGGTTTTATATAAATTTTTCATACACTATAGGTAGTTTATTAGAAAGTAAGATTAATGCCTAAAGAAAAATACCGTGGAGGTATAGCAGTAGAGATGTTTCCGTCATCGTCACGATTTCTGAATTCAGGATCCCAGAAAGTCCAGTCAGGAGCATAAAGCCCGGCGTTGGTAACGTTGGCATAGATCTTCAGGCCCTCGATATGCGCTTTTTGAAGAAGATGTTTTGGCAAGGTATAGCCAACAGCAACGGTATTCAAACGAATAAAGGACGCCTTTCTGTACACGCTAAAACCCGCACTGCCGTTGCTGGAGAATAGCCTTGCATAATCATTCATGGGATTCTCAGCCGTCCAGTAGGGAAGCTTGTAGGAATTTTGACGGTCCTGGAAGCCACCATTATTTTTGGCTTGGTTAAAATCAGTCATTTGACCCCACACGGAGTAAAGCATAAAAGAAAAATCCAGATTTTTTAGTATCGTAAACTCATTCCGCAATGTCCATTGAAACTTAGGGTTTCGGCTGCCCAGGAACTGGCGGTCTGCATCTGAAAATTTACCATCCCCGTCCACATCCTGAATTTTAAAATCACCTGGCTTAACACCGTACTTCGCCGCCTCTGTTACTTCATGTGTCTGCCAGATTCCCAACACTTTTAAATCCCATATTTCACTGATATCACGACCTATGAACCACTTATTTTTTATATCATCTTTTTCTATCTGGCCAATTAATTTACCCGTGGCATCATAATTATTTACCGGGCCGTACAAATGCACAATCTTGTTTCTGTTTAAAGCAAAATTTACTGTTGTTCTCCAGCTGAAATTTGGCCTGCTTAAGTTGGTGCTGGTAAGGCTAAGCTCCACTCCTTTATTGTCAACCTGCCCAAGATTATCCCAAACATTATCAAAACCCGTTACATCGGGCAACGACCGCAGGATAAGCAAATCATGCGTTTGCTTTTTATAAACATCTATAGAACCGGAGAGCCTGTTTTTTAGAAGCGAGAAATCTAACCCTATGTTAGCAGACGTTGTTTTTTCCCATTTAAGACCGGGGTTTTGCAACCTGTCAACATACAATTGCGATATAAGAACAACAGCACCGCTGGCAGTGATGTATTGATATTTGCCGGTGGTGAGGTTGGAAAGTGCGTTGTATCTTCCAATATCCCTGTTACCATTTTTACCCCATGAAGCACGCAGCTTACCATAATTCAAAAACTTTAAACCCGACATGAAGTTTTCATCAGTAAATATCCATCCTAAGGCAATTGAAGGAAAAGTAGCGCTGGGGTTGCCAATACCAAAAGCGGAGTATCCATCCTGGCGTATGGAGGTGGTGAGTATATAACGGTCTTTATAGCTATAGTTCAACCGGCCCATATATGCATTGCCAGTGCTGTATTGATCATCGCTGGTGATTACCGGCTTAATCCCCGCTCCTATATTGTGGTAGCTTAAATTATCATTGGGATCAAAACCTTCATTGTCCATTTGATTTCGCCATGATTGAAACTTTTCAGCATTCGCCAACAGGGTTACATCAAAATTATGCTGGCCAAATGTTTTGTTCCATTTCAGTAAATTATCAACCTGCCAATTGTAGGTGGTTCGATTGGTGCGGGTAGCTACGCCTTTACGAACAGAGTAACGAAAATCTTTTGCGGAAATCCCGTTGAAGTACCGGTAAAATTCAAAGTTCGGTGTAAAGTTTACCTGGTAGGAAAAGCCATAACCCAAATCACCTTTTGCATACAAGCTTCCAAAAAGTGTGTTGTACCGCTGCATGCGGTTGGTGTAGGTATTATCTAAAAGAGGATTGGTGTTATTTCCAATATCGTCATTCGGACTATCACGCAAGGTTACGCCATCAGCTTTATAAATTTCCCCGTAAGGTGAGGCATTGACCATCTGTCCCCAGCTATAAGGTACCTGGCTTTCATCCCGGTCGGCAAACTGAAGATTTAAACCTACCGTCATGAATTTGGCGGCTTTTGCCTCCAGGTTAATTCTCATCCGGTAGGTTTGAAAATCGTCCCCTCTAATCACACCCTTATTATTTTGATAACCAAGTGAAAAGTAGTAGGAAACACTTTCAGTCCTGGCCCCGATGCTTACGGTATGATCCTGGCGAACGCCTTTTTGAAACATCATATTATACCAGTCAACTTCTTTTCCCTTTTTATAATTTTCCCTTTCAATGGGCAACAGTTTAAGACGGTTTAACCATATATCAATGGAATCGCCTTGTGAGTTATCATAAGCCTTCCATTGCGCTACCGTAAGATTTGAGGGCAAGGTTCTCGGGTCATTAAATTGAAAGGGCTTTGCAGCCGCATTGATGCTTTTTAAAACATCGGTACGCCATGCAACAAATTGCGGCCCGTTATATAATCCCTCATTCATAGCAAGTTCGCCATACCCGATGTTACTATTAAACGTAATGGTAGGTTTACTTCTGGCCCCTTTTTTAGTGGTGATTAACACTACTCCGCTGGCCGACTTGGCACCGAAAACCGCCGCAGAACTTGCATCTTTTAATACGTCTATGGAGGCGATATCATTAGGGTTAATGTCTGACAGTGATCCCGGATAAATTACCCCGTCAAGAACAATCAGTGGAGTAGTACCGGCATTGATTGAAGAGCGTCCCCTCACCTGCAGATCGCCGCCGCCTTTAGCTGAAGCGGAATTTGTTTGGGATATTGTTAACCCTGGCACATTGCCTCTTAAAGCATCCTGCACGTTTTGTGGGTTTTCATTTTCGAGCTGGGTAACTTTTATTTGTGAAACGGCACCGGTAACCCCTCTTTTTTGCCTGGTACCGTAACCAACTACCACAACAGCATCAAGCGACTGTTCGGTTTTTTCCAAAGTAATGTTTACAGTTTCCTTCCACTGCGTAATTTCCTGGTTGGTAAACCCAACTGAAGAAAATACAATAACGTTACCGCTTGGTTTCGATACGCTTAATTGGTAACTGCCATTGCCAGCCGTGGACGTGCCAATTTTGGTGCCTTTTACTATCACTGAAACATTTTCTACAGGTTTGCCTTCCACATCAGTTACGGTACCCCTGATTGTGGTATTCTGAGCGTTTGCATTGAGAGAAAAAATTAATAAAAGAGAAAAGAAGGAGATCGACAAGATCAATCGTTTTTTTAGCATAGCAATCGTTTGGAGTGAGTTAATTATATCGACCGTATAGTAGACTAATATATTATAATTTTCTAAACCAAAATCGCGGGTTTTGGCGAAGCAACGTAAATTGGCAGCTACAACGATTGAAATTATTGGGAAGAGGACTTATTTCGTCCAACCCACATTACACCGGCCTCAAATTGATTCGCAAATGAAGAAAGGAATAACGCTAAAAGATATAGCGAGCAAACTGAACATGTCCATTTCTACTGTGTCCAAAGCCCTAAGCGGCGATGTTTCTATAAGTAAAGCCACGAAAGAAAGAGTTCAAAAGATTGCAGGCGAATGGAATTATATTCCCAACGAAGCAGCACGCCACTTCAAACTAAATAAAACTTTTACACTCGGCCTTATCATTCCTGATTTATTAGATCAGTTCTTTGTACTGGCCGTAAATGGAGTGGAAGAAGTAGCAGCATTTGAAAAATATAATGTAATTGTATCGCAGTCTCATGAAGATATCGAACATGAAAACCAGATTGTTGATATTATGATTCGCAACCGGGTAGATGGTGTGATTGTGGCCATTACAAAAAATACTGATGACATGTCTTCTTTCAGAAAGCTAATTGATATAGGTATCCCCGTTGTGTTTTTTGCCCGATCGCCGCTGGATCCTTCCTTCAATTATGTATCGGCCAACAACGAAGACGGAGCAATGAAGGCGATGGAGTTCCTATTTAAAAAGGGTCATAAGCAAATTGCTCATTTTATGGGTCCTGCCTCCATGTCGGTAAGCCAGATCAGATATGAAGGCTATGTAAAAGCTTTGGAAAAACATCATGTCCGTTTAAATGCTTCTTTTATCAAAGAGGTTGATTTCACACCTGCCAGTACCTACAAGGCTATGAGTTCATTAATGAAATTAAAATCTCCACCAACTGCTATTTTTACGTTTAAAAATTACATAAGTCTGGATGTAATCCAGTATTTGAAAAAGTACAATCCCGCAGAAGTAAATACCATTGACGTTGTAGGCTTCGGCAACCTCCCGCTGTTTCAATACCTCGATCATAAACCTGCTGCTTCAATAGACGAAAATTCTTATACTATGGGCATTGAGGCTGCCCGCCTGTTGTTTAGTAGTATGAAGTTGGAGACACCAGAACAAACTATAAATTCTCAACACATTAAAGTTCCCTGTAAGCTGGTTATCCACCAATAACGCAAAAACAGATAAGCCATTTATAAAAGTTTACGGAACGGATCAACACAAGTTTTTAAAATAGCATTTTGATATTGAAAGCAAACCGATAGCTTCAGCCTGAAATTCAGGTTCTTAAATAAGAGGCCTGTTCTATTGCGACGCCTACCTCGTTGTAGCTCCGGCCATTTCCAGCATCTATTTTATAAGTAGCGAGGTAGCCTCAGGAAAAACAGAATTATTCATTTGTTTTGTAACCGACAATGGAGCCAATTATCCTTCGATGTACCTAAAACCTCAATTCTTTAAATTAGTTACCCTACCAAGGGAAATAAAATAGCTTGCTAACAAACTGGCTTGCTTCATCTTTATACAGAAGTTGTGCAACCGCAACCTGTGTTAGGCGCATCGGACTTAAGAAAAATTCCACCAAGGCTTTTTGATGTTTCTACTCTCGGCTTGTCGTTATCAGTTCTTAATATGTTTCGTTCAATGCCCATTAATGCTGAATTGCCGTAAGGTCCAATTCCAACCCCTTCTTTTTTGGCATATAACGTTGCGCGAATACTAAGCCGTCCTCCTCTGAAATATCGAATGATCTTACAATTATTGAATCATTAACCGTCGCATATCCATCGTAAGCAATTAATGTAAACCTTAGTCTTGGATAAACAGCTTTTAAAAAATTTTCAGCTTCAATTGTTACATCTTCAAATTAATTAGCATTCAGTCGAAGGCGTCGATGCCTGTCTTCTACTGCCTGCTTTTTGCGAGATTAGCGATGTCTAATATAGAAGCAAGTTTCTAAGTAGATCATTAAATACAAAAAATGTTTAATCAATAAGGGGTATTGAAACTATTAATTTAAACACTTATATTATATCCTCTTTCTATTATCGTTCACTAAGCCACCGGGGCAAACTTCGTTGAGTGCTATTTCTTTTTGCTTAGACTAAAATTTGAGAAGGCAGGGACATAAAAAAGCCTTTCATTTCTGAAAGGCTTAATTAAATAAATATGGCAGCTACCTACTCTCCCGCATTTTTGTGCAGTACCATCGGCCATGGCAGGCTTAACTTCTCTGTTCGGTATGGGAAGAGGTGAACACCGCCGGCAAAACCACCATAAAAAGATAAAAATGGAAGTACTTATATTTTAGTACAAAGACAAAAGAAACAGATCCTGTGTCTAAGTGCTAAGCACTAACATTTAATAATGTCATATTGGAAAATAGTTGTCAAACGAAAGACAAAAAATAAAATTAAAGCTTACGGGCAATTAGTACTACTCGACTTTGCTATTACTAGCTTTACATCTGTAGCCTATCAACGTAGTAGTCTTCTACGACCCTTAAAAGTAAACTCATCTTGAGGAAGGTTTCACGCTTAGATGCTTTCAGCGTTTATCCTTGCTGTACATAGCTACTCTGCATTGCACCTGGCGGCACAACAGATACACCAGCGGTACATACGACCCGGTCCTCTCGTACTAAGGTCATGTCCTCTCAATTTACTAGCGCCCACCACAGATAGGGACCGAACTGTCTTGCGACGTTCTGAACCCAGTTCACGTGCCACTTTAATCGGCGAACAGCCGAACCCTTGGGACCTTCTCCAGCCCCAGGATGTGACGAACCGACATC
>JAQBNG010000170.1 GCA_028288675.1 Flavisolibacter sp.
CAGCGTTTATATTGTTGTAGATCCGGACAGTAAGAAAGAAGCTGCAATGCCAAATGTTATTAGTGACGGCGATGCTAGTACTATTGCTGCATGGGTTAAAGAAGGCGGTGTATTAGTGTTGATGGCAAATGATTCGGGTAACAACAACTTAAAAAGTGCCAATGTGCTTTCTACAAAATTTGGTATCAGGCTGAATGAAGATCTGTATAACACGGTGCAGGGTAGTCAATTTGAGCAAGGCGCTGTGATGGTACCCGCAGGTCACCCTATCTTTTCTTCTGCTAAAAAGATCTACGTAAAAGAAGTAGCTACCTTAACGGTTACTGCACCTGCTACCGCCGTATTAACCAAAGAAGGAAAAAACATTATTGCCACCGCAAAATATGGTAAAGGATCTGTGTTTGTTATTGGCGATCCGTGGCTTTATAATGAATATACCGATGGCCGCAAGTTGCCTGCCGGCTTCCATAATTTTCAAGCTGCACAGGATTTAGTTAAATGGACATTAGCACAATCAAAAAAGTAATGAGAGACTTCAAAATAAAATATCATTTTTTAATAATTGCATTTTGTTGCCTGGCATTTTCTGTTCATGCCCAGGATGCCCAGGCCGATAGAATGTTATTATACCAACGCAGTATTGGCGGCTGGCCAAAGCATATTAATGAAGTAAAAGTTGACTATACAAAATCGTTGTCAGAAGGTGAGAAGGCTAGTGTGCTGGATGATAAATTTCGCAACGATGCTACCATTGACAATAACGCCACCACAAAAGAAATTCGTTACCTGGTAAAAGCATATAAAACAACCGGCAACAAAGAATATTTAAGGGCGGCTGAAAATGGTATTCGTTACTTATTGCTGATGCAAAAAGACAACGGCGGCTTCCCGCAGTTTTATCCCGATAGCTCTAATTATCGCGGACAAATTACTTACAACGATAACGCTATGATCAATGCGTTAAACATATTATGGGATGTAGAGCATGGTAAAAATGATTTTGAATTGGTAGATGCAGCATTAAAAGCACCTGCTAAAAAAGCGGTAGACAAAGGCATCGATTGCATATTAAAAACACAGATTGTTGCCAGGGGTAAACCCACCGGCTGGTGTGCCCAGCACGATAAAAAAACATTGCTCCCGGTAAAAGCAAGAGCCTTTGAACTGGCTTCAATAAGTGGAATGGAAACCGTGGGCATTGCTGAATTTTTAATGAAGGTGGAAAATCCTTCTCCCCAAATTAAAGCGGCTGTTATTGGCGCTATGCAGTGGCTGGATGCTGTAAAGATCAGGGGCTATAAATATGTTGATGTAGATGATGCAACGCAGTCAAAAGGTAAAGACCGTGTGCTGGTAAAAGACGATGCCTCGGTTGTGTGGGCCCGCTTTTACGATATAGAAACAGGCAAGCCTTTCTTCTCTGGTCGTGATGGCGTTAAGAAATGGAATTTGGGTGAAATAGAGATTGAGCGCCGCACCGGCTATGCCTGGTATACTATCACTCCGCAAAAATTATTCGACAAACTTTATCCTCAATGGCAAAAGAAGAACGGCACCGTTACTGCAAAAAAGTATCTCACGGTTTCGCAAGATGGCAAAGGTGATTTTACGTCTATCCAGGATGCAATCAATATGCTGCCCGATTCTTCGGCAACACCACGTACTATTCACATTAAGCCAGGCCGTTACAACGAAAAAATTTTCATTACAAAGCATAACATTATACTTGAAGGTGAGGACAGGGAAACAACAAAGATCATTCAAAGTATTGCCCGAGATGAATGGCGCTGCGAACGGACAGATGACTGGGGTGTTGCCACTATTAATTTAGATGGCGATGATATTACTTTACTAAACCTTACCATCACTAACGACTATGGCTTTACCCAAAAAGAGCCACGTACTGTTGCTTGTGCTTCCGATTCCACAGGTAAGAAAGTAATTACAAAAGGCGGTCACCAGATGGCCTTGCGAAGCATGAACACCACAAGGCTAAAAGCAATCAATTGTCGCTTTAGCGCCTGGGCTGGCGATACGGTAAGCCCATGGAATTTAGTGGACGGTATGTTTTATTTTAAAGACTGCATTATGGAAGGTGGCGTTGACTTTTATTGTCCCCGCGGATGGGCATGGGCCGAAAATTGCACCTTTTATACAAACACAGGCGATGCAGCCATCTGGCATGATGGCTCAGGGAAAGAGGATTTTAAAACCGTGTTGAAGAATTGCAAATTTGATGGGTACGAAGGATTTAAATTAGGACGCTACCACCGAGATGCACAGTTTTATCTGATCGGTTGTTCCTTTTCGAAAAGCATGGCTGATAAAGATATTTACCAGGTAGCAACAACAAATGTTTTGCAATGGGGGAGACGAGTTTATTATGCTGATTGTAAAAGAGAAGGCGGTGATTATGCCTGGTTCAAAAACAATTTGGAAACAGCAAAAGGTTCGCCGGGTGTAAAGGATATTACGGTTGAGTGGTTGTTTGGTAATAGGTGGAAACCTGAAAAGAATTTGTAGGGACATACTCTTGGAATGTCCTGATAATCGTTAAAAACAAGTTTTCAATACTCAAATGTTCATTGAACATTTGAGAGCACTAAGAAGTTCTTTTTTTTGTTGACAAGCGGACAAATATCTATTTGAGTTTGGTTGCGTCGCACTCTTTTACCTTCTTATCGCTATTGAACATGAAGTTGCAAAATTCTTTGGAACATAAGAATTTGTTTAAGCTCTTTGCACAAGCCTGGAAGGCTTGAATATGAATAGCCCCGGTGCACAGCCCGGGGATAGAAATGGTGCTTGTGAAGCACAACCCCAAAAGGGGTTGAACATCGTTTGCTAATGTTCAACCCCTTTTGGGGTTGCCATAAACAACTTGTTCGTCTGACCACCGGTTTTACCGGCGGCTATTCACATTTAAGCCCTTCGGGCTATTGATACATTGTCTTGAATAATTTGTACAGGAATTATGAATCTTCCGTGATGCTGAATAGAATTAAAGAATGTACAAGAGTGATTATATTTTATTCATCCACTGGAAGAATAAAATATAACAAATCAAAGATTGCAACGGACGCCTAGTAGTAGTACTTAAGCTTGGCACAAAAAATAAATTAAATCTCCAAAACTCTTCACTTATCCGGAGAAGGAGACAAAACATAGATTATGATTTTATCCCGTTACACATTACGAAATGTAGATGCAGAAAAAGTGGTTATTCCGCAGGAAGCCTTATTTGAACTCCCTGAAAAAGTATTGCAATTCGGTACTGGTGTATTGCTTCGAGGACTGCCCGATTATTTTATAGATAAAGCCAACCGGCAGGGCATTTTCGGCGGCCGCATTGTGGTGGTAAAGTCAACTTCGCATGGCGATACCTCGGCGTTCGATAAGCAGGATTGCTTATATACACTTTGTGTTCGTGGTTTACAAAATGGTGAGAAAGTAGAGGAGAATATTATCAACTCGAGTATCAGTCGTGTGTTAACGGCAACCGAAGAGTGGGAGCAGGTTTTGGAATGCGCTCATAATGCACAAATGCAGATCATCATATCCAATACCACAGAAGTTGGAATTCAACTGGTGAATGATGATGTGCGTCATCACCCGCCAAAATCTTTCCCCGGAAAATTGCTGGCGTTTTTACATGAGCGCTATAAAGCGTTTGAAGGCAGCGAACATAGTGGGATGGTGATTGTGCCTACCGAATTAATTCCTGAAAATGGAACGAAATTGCAGGCTATTGTTTTGGAATTGGCGCATTTGAATGGGTTGGAAGATGCCTTTATTGAATGGGTCGAATGCTGCAACTATTTCTGTAATTCATTAGTGGACAGGATTGTTCCCGGTAAACCGGATGTAAGCACAGTATCTTCTTTGGAATCGGAACTTGGCTATACCGATGGCTTGCTGGCTGTATCGGAAGTTTATCGCCTATGGGCCATTGAAGGCGATGACCACATAAAAAATATTTTGTCCTTTGCGCAGGTTGATGAAGGCATAGTCATAGAACCCAACATTGATATCTTTCGCGAATTAAAATTGCGCATGTTAAATGGTACGCACACCTTAAGTTGCGGCCTTGCTTACTTAGCCGGTTGCGAAACCGTTAAAAGTGCAATGGATGACGAAACCGTATCGAACTTTATAACAGATGTTATGCAGCAGGAGATTGCTCCATCTATTCCTTACGATGTTGATCTGGGCACTGCTCATGATTTTGGCAATAAGGTATTAGACCGCTTTCGCAATCCGCATATTCAGCATCAATGGCTTAGTATCACCATGAACTACAGCTCAAAGTTGCGGCTTCGTTGTGTGCCGGTTTTACTCAAACATTATGAGAAGAGTGAAGATGTTCCTGAAGCCTTCGCATTGGGCTTTGCTGCCTACCTGTATTTCATGAAAGCGGTAACAGAAAGAGATGGCAAATACTATGGTGAGTTAGATGGCGCATCTTATTATATCCAGGATGAATTAGCCGAAACATTTTACCATCGTTGGTCTAAGTTATCTCCTGCAGAACTGGTAAAAGAAGTATTGCATGATGTAGCTTATTGGGGCGAAGATTTATATTCGTTACCGGGCTTCGCAGAAGCAGTAACCCAAAATTTAAATAGTATTATCAATAGCGGAGTAAGAAAATCAATTGAAATTGCAAACTCAAAAAAAGTAGTTGCGGCATGAAGCAAAGGGTTTTAAAAGTACATCCTTCAGATAATGTAATTGTAGCCTTGCAGGATATTTCGAAAGGCGAAACGATCACGTACAAGGGCGGTTCTTATGTAGTGGTTGATGATATCCAGGCCAAGCATAAATTTTTTGAAAAAGACATGCAGGCGGGTGATGAAATAATCATGTATGGTGTGCTGGTGGGCAAGGCGCAAAGCTTTATTCCGGCCGGTGGGTTAATGACAACAAGCAATGTAAAGCATGCCGCAGAAGGGTATGATTACCGTGGCGTAAAATTGGCCTGGCAGGCGCCCGATGTTTCAAAATTTCAGAACAGGACATTTAACGGATATCATAGAAAGGATAGCCGCGTAGGCACCGCAAATTATTGGTTGTTTATTCCAACCGTTTTTTGTGAGAATAGAAATCTTGATGTAATTAAAGAGGCCCTGCACAATGAATTGGGGTATGCGGTTACAGACAAGTACAAGCAGTATGCACATCACCTGGTGGAAGCATTTAAGAAAGGTGAAGAAATAGAAAAAATTGATCTCGGGCCTGCTACCAACGGACATGACCGTATTTTTAAAAATGTAGATGGAATTAAATTTTTAAATCACCAGGGCGGGTGCGGGGGCATCAGGCAGGATGCGGCAATACTGAGCAAGCTGCTTGCTTCTTATGCAGATCATCCGAACGTTGGCGGTATCACTGTACTAAGTTTAGGTTGTCAGAATTTACAGGTAGAAGATTTTAAAAGAGATCTTCAAGAGCGGAATTCCTCGTTCAGCAAACCGCTTTATATTTTTGAACAGCAACAGGTAGGCAATGAAGAACTACTGATTCAGCAAGCTATTAAAAAGACTTTTGAAGGCCTTATAGAAATAAATAAAATTGAACGTTCTCCTGCCACTCTTGATAAATTAACAGTCGGCGTAAAATGCGGTGGCAGTGATGGTTTCAGCGGCATCTCCGCAAACCCTGCAGTGGGTTATACCTCAGATCTTTTAGTAGCCCTTGGAGCTAAAGTTTTGCTGGCCGAATTTCCTGAACTCTGTGGAGTAGAACAGGAGTTGATTGACCGTTCTGCCAACGAACCAGTTGCCCGCAAGTTCATGCAACTGATGCATAGCTATGAAGAAATCGTTTCCAGAGTAGGTTCCAGTTTTTCCATGAACCCTTCTCCCGGAAATATAAAAGATGGTTTAATTACCGATGCAATCAAAAGTGCCGGCGCCGCAAAAAAGGGTGGTACTTCACCAGTTGTAGATGTGTTGGATTATACAGAACCGGCAACACTACCGGGATTGAACTTAGTATGCACGCCTGGCAATGATGTGGAAGCTACCACAGGTAAAGCAGCCTCCGGTGCTACACTTATTTTATTTACTACAGGCTTAGGAACACCAACAGGCAATCCTGTTTGTCCTACTATTAAGGTTGCCACCAATTCTAAGTTGGCAAAGCGCATGGCCGACATTATTGACATTGATACAGGGCCCATAATTGAAGGGGATAAAACCATTGAAGAAATGGGCGAAGAGATATTAGAATATTGCATTAAAGCTGCTGGTGGAGAAGTGATACCTAAAGCGGTGTTATTGAACCAGGATGATTTTATACCGTGGAAAAGGGGAGTGAGCTTGTAATAGTTCAATCTTTATTTACAATGCATTTTCTATTCAGTTCTTTTTACAACGATTGAATAAAAATGGTATCTGGCGAAGTAGTACTTTAAGTTTTTGTTGAAGTTGTTGTAACAGAAAGGTTAGTGATTATCCCTTCGTCCCTTAGGGACGTTTCGTGCGTAGAAATGATTTAGGAATATGCCCCTGCGTTCTATAAGAACGCCTGCTGGGTAGCATAAATAAATCATTGGTAACAGCGTTCCGTAGGAACGCCTGCTAACAAACTTTAGAAAGGTTCTTTGAAAATATATCGTTCATCCCAATCAATCTCAAATAGCGTTAGCATCTTCCGGTACTCGTCTAAGAAAGTTTGCTTTTGATGATGACGTTCCTGAATTTGAATGTAGCGGATCACATCAGGAACATGGCTTTTTGAATAGGAAAAAGCACTATAGCCATCCTGCCAGGCAAAGGAAGGAGCAAGTTTTCGGGCTTTGATCATTTTGAACTTTCGCTTTTCAGATTTTGTATAAAGGAAGATATTTCATGGTCAGGACGAAAGCCAACAAGGATGTGCATATGATCGCATGTTATTAATCTGTAGAAGCTTATGATCGTTATTTTGTATAATGCCGGTCATGTACTGCTGTAGCCGGTCTTTCCAAATATTTTGGATGAGTGCCTCTCTGTATTTGACAGCAAAAACAAATTGAATGTGCAGTTGAGTGTAAGTATTGGCCATGAGCAATTGTTCGGTATTCTAAGATAAACTATGTAAGCATAGCATCAGGCGTTCCTACGGAACGCTACTCCAACTTAAATCATTTTTCTACCCGGCAAATGTCCTTATAGGACATAAAGACGTTAGAGAATAAAGCAGATGCAATGAATTCAATGAGTGTAGGTATTGGGTATAAGCAATATTTTTATTAATGTGAAACAAATCTCAGTAACATAGCACGAAGCGTTCCTCCGGAACGCAGATGGCACTGGTAAAAAAATCTACCCACCAAATGTCCCGATGGGACATGAGTGAGGTATAAATTACAACATAAGCGATGAAAAAATTTCTTGGCAAAAACTTTCTTCTGCAAACAGAAACGTCTAAGCAACTCTATCAAGATTTTGCGAAAGACATGCCTATCATAGACTATCACTGTCATCTGCCACCTGACCAAATTGCGGGAGATATTAACTTTGAAAATATCACGCAGGCCTGGCTTTATGGCGATCATTATAAGTGGCGGGCCATGCGCACCAATGGCGTACATGAAAGTTATTGCACGGGCAATAAACCCGATTTTGAAAAATTCAAAAAGTGGGCAGAAACCGTTCCTTATACATTGCGCAATCCTTTATACCACTGGACGCATTTAGAGCTACAACGCTACTTTGGTGTAAATGAAATATTGAATGGCGATAGTGCTGAAAAAATCTACGAGGACTGTTCTAACAAACTAAAGACATCAGACTATTCTGTGCGAAACATTCTGCGCAAGATGAATGTAAAAGTGGTTTGCACTACCGATGATCCTACTGACTCATTAGAACATCATCAAAAGATTAAAGCTGATGGCTTTGAAATAAAAATTCTTCCAGCCTTCCGTCCCGATAAAGCCATGAATGTAGATGATGCTTCGGCTTTTAATACTTACCTATCTAAATTAGAAAGTGTCAGCAACATAAGCATCGCTTCTTTCAGTGATTATTTGGATGCCCTAAAATCCCGTCATGATTTTTTTGCTACCATGGGTTGTTCTGTTTCTGATCACGGAGTAGAACAGGTTTATGCAGAGGATTACACGGATGCCGAGATAGAAACAGCCTTCAACAAAATCCATTCTGGTAAAGAACTAAACACAGAAGAAAACCTGAAATTTAAATCAGCTATGCTGCACCTCTTTGCCGTATGGGATCATGAAAAAAGGTGGGTACAGCAATATCATCTTGGCGCTCTTCGCAATAACAATTCAAGAATGTTAAGTCAGCTTGGTGCCGATACTGGCTGGGATTCTATTGGTGATTTTCCGCAGGGAAGAGCACTCTCTAAATTCTTAAACCGTTTAGATACCAACGATCAATTAGCCAGGACAATTTTATACAATCTTAACCCGGCTGACAATGAACTTATGGCCACTATGATTGGCAATTATAACGATGGCTCTGTGCCGGGCAAAGTACAGTGGGGCAGTGGTTGGTGGTTTTTAGACCAGAAGGATGGCATGACAAAGCAGGTTAATGCCTTATCAAATATGGGTTTGTTAAGCCGGTTTGTAGGTATGCTTACCGATAGCAGGAGCTTCCTATCTTTTCCGCGCCATGAATATTTCCGTCGGATACTTTGCAATCTTTTTGGAAGTGAAATAGAAGCCGGAGAACTACCAAATGATATTGCATGGACAGGAAAAGTTATCCAGGACATTTGTTATCATAATGCCGCTAATTATTTTGGATGGAAAGATGTAGAAGAAAAAATTGTTGCAAAAGCTATCGTATAAATAATACCAGCATCAAAGACGAATTGCGCAAATATTACGTGGATAAAAAAACCGGTCAAACAAGTAATTTGTATTTAATTCGTGTAATTCGTCATAAAAATTCGTGTTGTAAAAACTAAAACCTCTTAATAAATAAAACGAAGAACGATTATGTCAAAGAAAGTTGTCACACTGGGAGAAGTTATGTTGCGCTTATCCACTCCTGATTTCAAACGTTTTGTACAGGCCGATAGTTTTGATATAACGTACGGTGGCGGTGAAGCCAACGTTGCTGCGGCATTATGCAACTACGGCCTTAACGGAACATTTGTTAGCAAGGTTCCAAATAATGCAATAGGTCAGTCGGCTATTAATCACTTACGCCGCTATGGTGTAGATACGCAATTTGTTGCCCGTGGTGGTGACAGGCTTGGCATTTACTTTCTCGAAACCGGTGCTTCCATGCGGGCATCACAGGTGATATACGATCGTGCAGGCGCTTCCATTGCTGATGTGGATGCATCTGAATTCGACTTCGATAAAATATTTGATGGCGCTGACTGGTTTCATACAACCGGTATTACGCCTGCATTAAGCGATAAAGCCGCTGCGTTAACCGAAGCCGCTTTAAAAGCAGCGAAGGCAAAAGGCATTACTACAAGTATAGATTTGAACTACCGCAAAAAGTTATGGACTAAAGAAAAGGCCCGTGAAGTAATGAGCCGCCTTTGCCAATATGTTGATGTATGCATCGGAAACGAGGAAGACGCCGATACAACGCTTGGCTTTAAGGCAGCAAATACCGACGTAACTAAAGGTGAGTTGAACCTCGAAGGTTTCAAAGATGTGTTTCAGCAGATGAAAGAAAAGTTTGGTTTCAAATACATTGCTTCCTCGCTTCGTGAAAGCCACAGCGCCAGCGATAACGGATGGAGTGCGTTAGTCTATGATGGAACTGAGTTTTATCATACACGCCAATATGAGGTTCGCATTGTTGACCGTGTGGGCAGTGGCGATTCCTTTGCAAGCGGTTTTATTTATGGATTGGTTACGGGCATGTCCTTAAAAGATTCTGCTGAATTTGGTGTGGCGGCATCAGCTATTAAACATACGATTCCAGGTGATTTAAACCATGCTACATTAGGTGATGTAAAAGACCTGATGAAAGGTGATGCGAGCGGAAGGGTGCAACGTTAATTATTTACTAAGCGGACGTGCTACTATTAAGCTTTCGTTGCGTCGCACTCTTGTACATTCTGTAATACTATTGGGCAATAAGATAAAAACTAAATGAAGTGAGGTAAAAGAATATAAAGTTTCTATTTGTCATCCCCGACGCAGGAGGGAACTGATTGGTGCTTTGTAAACCACCACGCTAAGAGTAAAACAAATTGTAATAGTCGGTCAAAGAGTTTGAATCAGATCCCTCCTGCGTCGGGATGACAAACGACTTTAATGCTTCATAGCAATCTTATCGATGAAAGAAAAGATGGTGCAGTTACTTTAAAATGTTGAAAAATTGTTCAACTAAAAACAATTGAATAATGATTATTGATACAATCCAAAACGCCTCAAAATATTTCCCTGTACATCCTTTATTCGCAAAAGCCTTCGAATATATAAATAACACAGACTTAGCTTCAACCGAAGCAGGCAAATATGAAATTGACGGGGTTAATCTTAAAGCCATTTTCTCCAACAAAAAAGGAATGACGGCTGAAGAATCAGTGGCCAAATTTGAATGTCATGATAAACATATTGACATACAGCTTTGCATCGCCGGCAACGAACAATTTGGCTGGAAGCCAAGAGAGAAGTGCACCACGCCAAACGGTGATTATAACGAAGAAAAAGATGTGCAGTTTTACAGCGATAAGCCGGATACTTTTTTTAGCTTAACTGATGGACAGTTCGCTATCTTCTTTCCTGAAGACGTACATGCGCCCATGATTGGTGATGCTGAAATAAAAAAGATGGTCATTAAAGTAAAAATTTAATTCGTTTACGTAGGGACATCCGCATGAGGCGCATGTCCTAAAATGTACAATAGCAAAAAAACAACAGAAACACAATGGATAAAAAAGCAGAAATACTAAAACTCATTCCCGAACAAGGCGTATTGCCACTATATTTTTATAACGATACTGAAGTTAGCATTGAAGTGTTGAAAGCCTTATACAGCGCCGGTATTCGCACAGTGGAATATACCAACAGGGGAGAAGCTGCCCTTAAAAATTTTAAAGAGCTGCGGAGAGTTTGTGATGCCG
>JAQBNG010000174.1 GCA_028288675.1 Flavisolibacter sp.
CCTACCCTGCTAATGATATTACTCACTTCAAGTGGTACTAATAAAAATGGCCGCGCCGCGCCTTGCATCCATACCTGCACTACCGGAATCACCCTGAAGATATCAAACCAAACCCTTCTGCCCTCCCTGGTAAAAAAGGGTCCGATGGTTTCTGTTACCTGCGCACCACGGCCCCAGTCGGGAACACTGCCACGTAACTGGCTGCTTGTAAATGGCACTTCACGACGAAACACACGAATGGTTGTGTCAATAGTTTGTTCTTCTTTCTTTACCCGCTGAATTATATCACTTAAATGTTGCAGACCAGCAGCATCTAAATGTTTGGTGGAAAAATCGCCAGCTTCTTCAAACTGAAAAGGCTGGGAGATTTGCAATGATGGATCGTTGATGAGAGTGGCCGCGATAGCTTGTTGAAGTTTAAGCACCTTTGCTTCATCAGTATTGTTTGCCGTTGTAATATCGCCACACAATTTCGCTAACAATGCAAGCACTTGGTCTTCGTTCATAGAAAAGAATTAAGCAGGTAAATAAATCTTTTCGTAGAGTAGAAGCTTGCAGAGGGGAACCTGAATTGGAACTACAATGTAGATTGCCTGTTTTATAAAAACAAGCAATAGACATATTAAATTATTAATTGTGCTGATGTATTTAGCCCGCGGGGAAATAAAGATGCGGTTTTAAAACCGGGCCCGGTTTGCTTTGCACTGCCATTAAGAAACGCTATAAAAAAAGAAAACGAGTCTTATTAAAGACTCGTCAAAAAATTTAAGGTTATAGTTAAACCAAACGACAAAAAAATTACTTTTTTATTTGGTTGTTCACCACCTTAGCCAGCTCAAACATGGAGATTTGGTCTTTGCCAAAAACAGGTTTCAGCTTTGCATCAGCATTGATCATTCTCCTGTTGGTTTTATCCTGCAGGTCGTTTTTCTTAATGTACTCCCATATCTTTTTCACAATCTCGGTACGTGGTAACGGCTTGTTGCCAATTACTTCTGCCAACAGATCGCTTGGCATTAAAGGCGCCATGAATGCGGCGTTGGGCTTACGTGCCTCTTTTTTTGCCGCTGCTTTTTTAGGTGCGGCGCTCTTTTTCGATGCTGCCTTTACAGGCGCCTTTTTAGCGGCTGCACCTGTTGTTTTACCTGCTGCTTTCTTTGTAGCTTTTGCCATAATAATTAGAATTAAAAGGTTAGTAAGAATAGGTTTATCGGTCACTAATTTACAGCTATCAGCCAAATGCGGGCAAAAGAGTTTTCCATATAGTGAAAATGCCCCTTTTTTAGGGTTAAAAAGAGAACACAAATGACATGCATTATCCCGTCCTTTTCTTTACGTTTTATATGAATAAAATTGCTATTGAACTGATTGAGGCAGGTATAACACTTATCTTTTATACAAAAGCTATATGGATATCAAAACGTATCATCTCTGTTTTTCTTTGCCGAAAATAATGTAAGCCTGGTTCATTTTTTATTATCTTGACGACCTGAGCAAAAAGCTATACTGAACCAAAACAATAGAACCTGTTGAACAATACTGCAATGAGAGCTACGTACCGGCTGGGCTTTTTACTGCCCTTTATCTTTTGCTTTGCCTCTTCAAATGCACAAATCGCTGCAGATTTCACAATGAATAAAACCGGCGGCTGCTCACCACTGAGTATCGCCTTTACAGCTATACCGCAAGGCGCTTCGACAAACGCAACTTATTACTGGGATTTAGGAAATGGCAACACATCCACTTTAAAAAATCCGTCGGCTATTTATTTAGAAGAAAAAATATATAACGTTGCACTAACCATAACTGATGGAACGCAGGCTACAACAAAAACAAAAATCATTACGGTTTATAAAAAACCGGTTGTTGATTTTTCAACAGCAACACCAAAAGTCTGTTTGCCCCAGGGGGTGCAGTTTACTTCCAATGCTACCGCAGGTGATGGCTCTGTAACAAACTGGCAATGGGATTTTGGTGATGGTATTACGCAGCAAGGTTTTGGCAATGGTATAACGCACAATTATAGTTATGAAATAATACCGGCGGTTAGCCTTACCGTCACCAATAGTTTTGGCTGTGTGGCAAGCCGTACAAAAGCGGACATAGTGGAGGTGCTTTCAAAAATAGAACCTTTGTTCACCGTTAATAAAACAATGCTTTGCAACCTTGATGAATCGATACAATTAACTAATACAAGCACTGGTCCGGGCACTCTGCTTTACTTATGGAATTTTGGCGATGGCACAACATCAACTTTAAAAAATCCTGTTCATCAATACATTCAGAAAGGAGTTTACCAGGTGCGCCTGACTGTTTCCAATACAGTCGGTTGTTCGGTTACAAGTTCACCCATCTCCGTTAACGCAGCTAATTTTAAAACAGATTTTTCAACCGGGCTACTATGCCGGCAAGCCAATTTTAGCGGATCATCCTTCATCTTTCCTTCGTCAAGTATTTGGGCCTTTGGCGATGGCGGTATATCAACTTCTTACTCTAACACATCGCATACGTATGCCAGTGCAGGAACCTATGATGTAAGGCTGATAAATACTTACATCAGTTGTAAGGATACCATCACGAAAAGCATAACGGTGCAGAACCTTGTAAATTTTAATAGTGATATAGCCATGCCTGCTTCGGTGTGTAAAGGCAACTCCGTTTCTTTTACCGGCACAAGTTCGGTAGCTCCCGGGTTAATGAGCTGGAACTTTGGTGATGGCAGTTCCTTCAACACCACATTCAACAATGTTACACATGCTTACAATCAACCCGGTACTTATACCGTAACCCTAGTAAATACATTTGGCACCTGCAGTGAAACGGTTACCAAAACGATTGTTGTAAACGACCTGCCGGCAACCAATGGATTCATTGCAGATTTCGGTGGTGTATGCGGCTCGCCGGTAACGGTTACATTCAGGGATACGACACCAGGCGCTGTTGCCTGGCAATGGCGAATGGATAATTTTTTTGGCAGCCCTTTCTCTACTTTACAAAATGCTCCTTACCTGTTTTCATTTAATGGCAACCATACAGTTTACCTGACAGTCACCAATGCGGCAGGATGCAGCAAAACGATAGCAAAGCAGGTTAATATAGTTTCTCCGCTTGCCAATATTTTCATCACGCAATCAAGCAGTCCAAAAGGCTATTACGATTGTGATTCCCTTACGATAAAACTTGCAGTTAATAGCAACCAGCCAATTCAATCGTATTCATGGAATTTTGGAAATAATACTACTTCAACACTGGCAAACCCACAGGTAAGCTATAACCAAATAGGCGTTTACAATGTGGTGCTAAACTATATTACCGAAAGCGGTTGTCCGGGCATTGCAAGTTTTTCGCCACGGGTTTATGGAAAGCCGCAAGCCAATTTTGGCTATAGCATTCCCTGCGGTAATTCATTGGAACTATCCTTTTTTGATACGTCTCCGTTTTCTGATGAATGGAACTGGAAATTTGGTGATGGAGGTGCAGCTTTCTGGTTAAATCCTAACCATATGTATGCAGATACAGGTCTTTACAATGTCACCTTTATAAACAAAATCGGGCACTGTTCCGATACGATAACGAAGCCGGTATATGCTAATATTCTTCCATCATCGGTCAGTATTACAAGGGCCGAAAATACGTGTGATGGAACCCGTGGCACCGTAACGTTTAACCAGCGTTCTGTAAGGGCAAGCGGCGGCACCTGGGATTTTGGCGATGGTACTATCATTCCTTATGATTCAAGTGCGCATTTTATACAACATACTTACACTGCTACCGGAACTTACCTTGTAAAACTTACCAGCAGCTACCGTAACTGTAATTACACTGCCACACAAACAGTAAAGATTTTATTGAAGCAAAATCCTATACTCACTGCTAACCTTACCCAGTTGTGTGCTAACAGCAGCTTGAATGTGCAGATAAACAACTTGCAAACCAACCCCTTTTCGTGGAGTTCTACATGGGATCAATATTATGTAAACAAATTCGAGTACAGTAACGGCACGCCGTTTACAGGCTCTATTTCCAACTACGATTTTTTAAACACTACTTACAACGGAACTTTGCGAAATTTTGCAGCTGGCACTACCGCAATAAGAGTCATCATCAACGATGGCTACTCTACTTGCCAGGATACTTCCAACTACATCAATTTGCAGGTGAACGGCCCAATAGCAGGTTTCCGGATCGTGAATAACAATAGCTGCTATAAATCTCCGTTTGTATTTGTTGATACGTCACGTTCTGCTACAGCTACTCCATTAACAACGTGGCTATGGGAGTTTGGCGATGGAATAATTATAAACAATAACAGTGGTGCCCAGGTGTCGCATAGCTACCTTAACCCCGGTACTTATTTGGTGAGGCTTACTGTTACCGATGCCACCGGTTGCAGCAAAACCGTAACGGCAATAGCCAATGCCCGCGGTCCAAAAGCAGCCTTCACCACTTCGGGTTTATTCGTACCGAATGTGCCATTGAATACTACCGTTACATTTTTCAATAATAGCTTTTCCTCTAACAGCAATGTGACTTACACCTGGCAGTATGGCGATGGTGCTACTTCAAACAATTTTACGGGTTCGCATACTTATACAATACCCGGAGTTTATACGGTGATGCTGATAGCCAGCGACCCTTCTATCCCTTGCGCCGATACAGCACGATACGTAATTACAGTACGGGATTTTAATACTGCTTTTACATTTACCAAATCTTTCCTCGGTGCAAGTTCTTGTCTGCCTGTATTGGTAAGAATTAATAACCTCTCTGTTGGTTTCAACAGGGTGCTATGGGATTTTGGCGATGGCACAACCAGCACTCAAAATTTTCCTTCTCATACGTATTATACGCCGGGCCTCTACCGTATCATTTTAAAAACGTATGGCTTTAATGGTATTACCGGAACGTACATAGATTCCATTCAAATCACCCAGCCGTCCGTGCAGCTTTCAGCCGATGTTTTGCAGGGCTGTATTTCTCAACAAGTGACCTTGCAGGCAACTGCACAAAATGCAGTTAGTTACCTATGGGATTTTGGCGATGGCAACTTAGCGGCAACAACTACTGTCGCTGCTCATCCCTATCTTTCTGCAGGTATATATAATCCACGTTTGATAGTAAAAGATAGTTTTGGATGCCCGGCTTCTACGCAGTTAGCCAACACCATCATTATTGATAGCCTTGCCATTGCTATTAAAGGAATTCCAGCACTCGTTTGCGATTCAGCCCTCATACAATTTGTGCCGGATGTTTACAGCTTCGCTGCGGCCAAACTTGGAACAATATTGCAGTATAAGTGGAATTTTGGTACCGGCAACCCCGCTGATACATCTAACCTGAAAAACGCTGCCTTTCGCTATACCGTACCGGGAACTTATATAGTTACGTTTACGGTTACATCGCCTTATGGATGCAGCCGGCAAACAACAGCTACAGTTGTTGTTAATCAAAAGGCGCAGGGCAGCATTAGTGCCCTATCTGAAAGTTGCGAGCAAACGGCTATCCTGTTTACTGGTGGGGCAACACCTGCAACCGGCGTACAATGGTCATGGAACTTTGGAAACGGAGCCACATCAACACAACAAAATCCTTCGCCACAGTTTTATGCAGCAGCAGGTAACTACACAGTAACATTACTCGTAACAAAAAATGGTTGTGTAGACACTTCCACCCACCAATTAATTGTTCACGCCAAACCTATAGTGAATGCGGTACCACGCCAGGCAATTGTATGTTTTGGCAATTCCCTGGATCTTTCTGCAAATGGCGGTGGCACTTATTTATGGACGCCTGCCGGAAGCTTAAATAACAGTTTAATCGCTAACCCTACGGCAAGGCCGCAAACATCAACTATTTACAGGGTGCAGGTAACGAGCGATAAGGGTTGCGTTAATAAAGACTCAATAAATATTACGGTAGCTCCGCCAATAGATGTACAGGTTAGTGGCGCAACTGATTTGTGTAAAGGGTTAAGCATTGAATTGGCTGCCAATGGAGCAACATCTTATCAATGGATTAATACAACAAGTGGATTAAACAATGTCTCCATTAAAAATCCTATAGCCGCTCCTGCTTTTACAACAACTTATTCGGTAGTTGGCGCAGATGCCTATTCCTGCTTTAAGGATACTGCCTCAATAACCATTGCCGTACATGATTTGCCTACAGTAAATGCAGGGCCTGATGTACAGGTACAAGGCGGACTTCCCTACCAGCTAACAGCGGTTGCAAGCAATGATGTAACAGGTTGGCTATGGTCGCCCGGGGTTGACCTGAGCTGCGCCGATTGTGCATTGCCGATAGCCACACCAAAAATGGAAACGCCATACGTGGTAAAGGTGAATAATATATGGGGTTGTGTTGCTTATGATACAGTGCTGATGAAACTGCATTGCGCTATTGCAAACGTTCATATTCCCGATGCTTTTACACCGGATAATAATGGGCGCAACGATGTATTTTATATCCGTGGAAGCGGTGTTAAGATCATCCGCTACCTGCGTATTTACGACCGCTGGGGCGGGATGATTTTTGAAAAGCACAATTTTGGAATTGATGATCGTTCCTCGGCCTGGGATGGGTATGCAAAAGGAGAACCTGTGGGCACGGGAACGTACGTGTATGTAACCGAATTAGAGTGCAGTTCCGGAGAACGGTTTGTACGCAAAGGTTCGATAACGGTTATCAGGTAAACCGGAATGTAAAGCTGTCTTTAACACAGCGGCAACAGTTTATATTTTCTACGCTTACTAATCTTAAGGCTGACTTCCGGCTTAATTTTACATTCTGCGGTTTTATATTTTACATTTTATATTTAGTACCCTTTTTACAGAGGCGCAGGATTTGCATACTTCTTTACCATTCTAAATAAAATAAAAATGAGAAGATTACCAGTCTATTTATTATTAGATACGTCCGGCTCCATGACAGGCGAGCCAATTGAAGCAGTAAAAAATGGGGTACAGGTAATGATCAGTTCGTTACGACAAAACCCGCAGGCGATTGAAACCGCTTTTATCAGCATTATTACATTTGACAGTACCGCTAAACAAATCGTTCCACTTACCGATCTCGCTTCTTTTCAAATGGCAGACATTAAAGCGACCGGTACCACTAATTTGGGTGAAGGTTTAAAGTTGGTTGCTACTTGTATTGATAATGAAGTAGCCAAAACAACTGCCGAGCAAAAGGGCGATTGGAAGCCGCTGGTATTTATTATGACTGATGGAATACCTACTGATGACTGGCAAAGCGGGCTGGAAGAATTTAAAAAACGTAAAACTGCTTTTACTGTAGCGTGTGCTGCGGGTACCGCTGCCGACTCAAATCTCTTAAAACAGATAACTGAAAACGTAGTCAGCCTTGATACAGCAGACAGTCAAAGCATAGCGAAATTCTTTACCTGGGTTTCTGCATCTATCGGTGTTACTTCCACAAAAGTGGAAGATGGCGGTAAAGAAGTTACCGGTTTAGGTGAACTCCCTCCGCCTCCCTCCGAATTAAATATTGTTACCTGAGTGTGATGAAGGACGCAAAAGAATACGTAGCTGCGCTTTTTAAAAGCCACAATCTTACTATACCAGCTAACCGAAAAGCGTTGCTTGAAAAGTTCATGCAGGATGAACAGAACATCGCCACGATTAATTTACTGATTCACAATGGGGATGAACTTATGAACAAGTGGAAACTGGAGAATAGTATAGCTGACATTATGCAGAAACCTGCCCGTGTTTTGAATGCCACGGTAGGAAAATCGTACGAAACAAAGTTTGATTTTGAAAAGATGGGCTGGAAAGATATTACGGCATTTGAATTTGAAGGTCTGCAGGAAACAGGGTTATACTATGATGAAAAAACAGCCCAGATCATGGGGGTGCCAACCATTAGTGGCGATATAAAAATCAAGTTCAGGTTTAAGGTAAAGGGACAGCCGGATGAGGCTCCGTTTAATGAAAAGATAATAACGCTCATTATCAATCCCGACCCAAAAAGCCTATGGAAGAATTTAGAAAGCGATAAGGCTGACCCCTATTGGAAAGAAGATAATGTAACTGTATTTGCCCCGATAGCCGACAGGCATATTTTGGTGTCGTCAAAGCGGGGTCGTTCACATGCAAACGTTGGTTCATTTAGGGAAGATGATTTTGCGTTTGCAGATTTAGAAGGCGGGTGGAGTATTGTAGTAGTGGCAGATGGAGCTGGCAGCGCTAAGATTTCAAGGAAAGGTTCTGCTATGGCATGCAATGGAATTGTAGACTATTTCAGGGAGAAATCTTCGGTTGAAAGCATGGTGGAGTTTGATGATCTGCTGCAACAATACAAAGCGCAAACAGGAGAAGACACGCAAAAAAAAATGGCCCATTTTGTCTATAATAATTTAGGTAAAGCTGTTTTTAAGGTACATAAACAATTAGAGGAATTTGCAACCAAAGAAGGGATCACTTTAAAAGATTTGAGCACTACCCTGATATTTACGTTGCTTAAGAAATACGACATTGGCTATGCACTGCTTTCATTTGGTGTAGGTGATTGCCCAATGGCTTTTTTAAATAAGGATGTATCCCAGGTAACCCTGCTTAATTGGATTGACGTAGGAGAGTTTGGTGGCGGAACCCGGTTTGTAACGATGCCTGAAATTTTTAGCAGCGAAAAATTTGCAACAAGATTCGGCTTTAAATTAACGGATGATTTTTCTTATTTAATGATGATGTCGGATGGTATTTATGATCCCAAATTTGTAGTGGAAGCAGCTTTGCCTGATATAAAAAAATGGAAGGAATTTTTAGAAGACTTAGGTGGTAAAAATGAAGATAAGGCCCGGGTGGAACTTAGTGTCGACAATAAGGACATTGTTGAACAGTTTTCAACATGGATGGATTTTTGGAGTATCGGCAATCATGATGATCGAACGCTGGCGATAGTGTTTTAGATGGAAGGACTTATTGGAAGGAACAAAAACAGGTAAGCATTACAGCATGATTGCTATTGAATACCAAGGTTGTTTGTCATCCCGAGGTACGAGGGATCTTTGAACTGTTATGTAAACGACCATTGTAAAAAGTAAAACGGATGGCAACATTCATCAAACCACGATCCACAGATCCCTCCTGCGTCGGGATGACAAAGGCGAGGTTTTATTGTAGCGGTTGAGTTGAATGTTTTAAGTGTGTTGTTTAATGCCCAATAGAATTACAAAGCGTAAAAGGGAGTGACACAACAGACGATGATAGTAGCAATACAGCTTGTCAACAAATGAATTTAAAAAACCAAATGGTGTGAGTTATTTAAGCAATTTTTCAAATCCTCCAAGTACGAATATAAAGTCGGCGCCTTCTATCGTTAATGCTGGTAAAACGTACCAGTATGTTGATAATGGTGAGCCTATGCGGGGTGGAATGAAAGACGTTTACTTCGCTCCCGACAAATCGTATGTAGTAGCGTTTTACCGCGATAAGCAAGACTATAATTCAAGGGAGCGGTTGAAGAAATTAGTAAGCCAATACTATGATGCCTTTTTTAACAGGGAAGGCGGTGAGTACTACAAAGAATTGTATTGCTGGCCTACCGACATGGTGGAGCTTAATGGCAAAGTAGGGTTGATTGTACCTACCTATAATAAGAACTTCTTTTTTAAAAAAGGGTATGCTTTAAGCGAAGGTGTGAAGGGAAAAGAAAAGCAAGGACTGTGGTTTGCATCGGCTAAGTTCCGGCATCCACAGTTTAGCTTACGGCTTGATGAAAGCGAATTGGGTACATGGTTAAGCTATTTCCAGATTTGTGTAAAAATTGCCAGGGGTGTTAAACGCTTACATGCTGCCGGTCTTGCCCACTCCGATCTCTCTTATAAAAACGTATTGATTGACCCGGTGAGTAAATCGGCTACTATCATTGATATTGATGGCCTGGTAGTACCGGGTTTATACCCGCCTGATGTAATCGGCACGGCTGATTTTATTGCACCCGAAGTGTTGGCAACAAAGCATCTTGAACTAAGAGATCCGGCTCGTAAACATGCTAATAGAACAACCGATCTGCATGCGCTGCCGGTTATGATTTATATGTATTTATTGTATCGTCACCCATTAAAAGGCGGCAAGGTAAATTCATTAGATACAGAGCAGGATGACTTATTATCAATGGGTGAAAAAGCGCTGTTTATAGAGCATCCATCAGATACATCAAACAGGCCAAAGCTGGACCAGGTTTCTAAGTGGAGCCTGCCCTGGGCCGATGTTAGCAAGCTCCCTTATACTATTACCGGGCCTTATTTAAAAGCTTTGTTCGATGGCGCATTTATTACCGGCTTGCACGATCCTAACCACAGGCCAAACGCCGATGCCTGGGAACAGGCTTTATTAAAAACAACCGACCTGATGCAGCCTTGCAGTAATACACAATGCGGCCAAAAATGGTTTGTTTTCGATAATACGGCTTCGCCTAAATGTCCTTTTTGTGGCACGCATATTAAAGGAACTTTGCCTGTTCTTGATCTTTACTATGAGTTTAAGCCAACCGTATGGAAGCCTGAAAATCACCGGCTGATGGTGTACAATAACCAGTACTTATTTCAGTGGCATGTAAACCGAAATGTTATACGAAATGAAAAGCTGACTGCCGAACAAAAAGTACCAGTAGGTTATTTTACTTTTCATAATGGCAAATGGGTATTAGTAAATCAAAAGCTTACATCGTTAAAAGATCTGACAGAAGATAAAGAGATACCGGTTGGCACGATGGTGGACATAACCGATGGCAAGAAATTATTACTGTCGAATGAAGAAGGTGGCCGGGTGGTTGTAATAACGATGGCGAATAAATAATATAATACACTGGTTTGTGAAAGCCGACACTATGCATATAAAAGAGACAGACGTAAAAATGAATTACTTATAGACGTAAAATAAAAAACTTAAAAAATGAAACTTAAACCAGCCGGAATTATCATTGTTGTTTTAATAATAGCAGTGCTTGCCTATTTTGCCTTGAAGCCCAAAATGTCAGAGATCAGGAAAGAAAATTCTACTGAGCTGTCTAATACGTCAACTAACCGCAATGCAGAAACGCCGGGAACTGCTGGTACCACTAACACAGCAACAGATGCGAAAACGGAAGATCGGGGGTTTAATTATACGCCTGAAAAGCCGGAGAATGGCACCTTGCGTGGTGTAGTAGAAGTTGGGGCTACCGGCTTTAATTCGTTTGTGATTAATATGGATGCGCAAAAGCGTTGGGAGATTGTATCAAAAGATTTTGGAGAGTCACTTGCCTATGAAGGTTTGGCTACCACAGATGATATCAGGATAGGATTGAAGAAGTATCTCGCTGCCATGTTTGATAAAGGTGTAAGCAATAACAACATGCACTTTGTTATTTCGTCTGGAGCACAAAAAGAACCCAAGACAACTACTATCAGCAACGAACTAAAAAAAATGGGTTATGTAGTCAACAATGTTACAGCTGACCAGGAAGCAAAGTTTGCATTTAGAGCAACGGTCCCGCCTTCCTTCGCTGACAATTCTTTTCTTGTTGATATTGGCTCGGGTAACACAAAAGTATCCTGGGACGAAGGAGGGAATTTAAAAGCAATGGAATTGCCCGGCGCTAAATATTACGAAAAAGGCACAGCAGATAACAGTGTGTATGACGACGTAAAAACAAGGGCAACTACTATACCCGAAGGTAAACGCAATGTAGGTTTTGTTTTAGGAGGTGTACCGTTTACACTGGCTAAGCAACACCGTAAAGGTGAAGAAAGATATACGGTGCTGAAAGCTCCACAAGATTATAAAGCAGCAGATAAAAAGATGGCGGCCGGATTGAACATATATAAAGGCCTTGTTGATGCTACGCAAACAGACACGTTTGTTTTTGATTGGGATGCCAACTTCACTATTGGCTTTTTACTGAGTCTGCGTAAATAATTTTTGTATGAGTTTTTTAAAGCAGTTACTAACACCTTTTGTTGAGTTTGATGAGGGCGAACAAAAAGAGCCTGCAAAGAAAAGCAGTGGTGGTGCAGCGGCACCTGTTGCTCCGGCACCACCATCTGCACCTGTTGCAGATGAAAATGCACAACACCCTTTGATTACAGGAACCAGCAATGCGGCTAATACGCCTGCGCAGGTTCCTACCTATTCACCTGCCGGTACTATAGCCGGCCCCTTGCCGGAGCATGAACAATATTTTGAAAAATTAATTGCAGAAGCCAATATTACGAACCCCCTTTTCCAGGGAACAGACTACAAAGAATTTGTTGACAGCAAAATTGACATTGATGATATAACTGACGAAGCTCTGAAGTACCGGACGGCTTTCAACGTTTTAAAGAGCACAGGCCTTACAAAAGAAAAACTTATTTCTACCGGCCAGGAATACTTAAATATTATTGGCCGCGACTTAAATTCATTTCAGGGAGCACATGCGGCTCAATATCAAAAACAGGTTCGCCAGAAAGAACAGCTGATACAAAAAAAAGCGGAGGAGCTGCAGACACTAACGCAAAGAATAAATACATTAAAAGGTGAGATCAACCAGCTAACACAAGATATAAACCTTACAAAAGATAAGCTGGACACAACCCGAAACTCTTTTTTGTTAGCAGGAGAAAATAAGCAGAACGAGATCCAGGCAGAGTTGCAAAAAATTCTGCAGTATTTTTAGAAGCACACCATTGAATGCGCTGCCTTTTAATGAATAGTAGTTTTAGCTATTTGCCGATACAAAACTTGCTGAATACATAATCAAGCAGATCTTCATTGCTTACTTCACCTGTGATTGTTCCTAAATAATGGAGGCATCTGCGAATATCAATTGCCAGTAAATCACCCGGGATGTTATTGACCAAACCTGCAGCTACATCGTTCAGTGATGTGTAAACTTCCTGCAAAGAATGATAATGCCGTGCATTGGTAACAATTACATTTTCTCCCTGCACCTTATCATGCAGTACCATATCAACCATTCGTTCTTTCAGCACTTCTATATGCAATGTTGTTTTTGCAGAAATAAAAATGATACCTGCAATACCGGAAAAATTTCCTCTAGCTTCTGCTTCATTCATTAAATCCACTTTGTTTCCCGTTAAAAGAAAATTAATGCCCTGTAGTTGCATCTCGCCAATAGTCTTTTCTAATTCATGGGGGCTGGTTTCATTTACATCAAACAAGTATAAAATAAAATCCGCCTGCTTCATCTTTTCCAGGCTTTTTGCAATTCCTACTGATTCAATTATATCGGTTGAATGTGTACGAATACCGGCTGTGTCAATCAGGCGAAAAAGAATTCCATCTATATTAATAACTTCTTCAATTGTGTCCCTGGTTGTACCTGGAATTTCACTTACAATGGCTCTATCCTCGTTCAGCAAAGCATTTAATAATGTTGATTTGCCGGCGTTAGGCTTGCCGATTATTGCGATGCTGACACCATTTTTTATAACATTTCCTAATTGGAAAGATTGTAACAATTGTTTTGTATGATGACTTGCTCCTTCTACTAAACTTTTCAACTGAGTACGGTCGGCAAACTCTACATCTTCCTGTGAAAAATCCAACTCTAATTCTATTAAAGCCGAAAATTTTATAAGCTGCTCCCGTAGTTCCTTTAATGAAGATGAAAAACCTCCACGGATATTATTGATGGCTGTTTTATGTGAGGCTTCTGTATTACTGGCAATTAAATCAGCAACAGCTTCTGCCTGGGCTAAATCAAGTTTTCCGGCTAAAAAAGCCCTTTGTGTAAACTCTCCCGGCTTGGCTACACGGGCACCATTTTGGGTGCAGGCGTCTATTATTTGTTGTTGGATAAAAGGTGAACCGTGACAACTGACTTCTACAATATCCTCACCTGTGTAGGAACGGGGGCTTTTAAAAACGGAAACAACTACTTCATCTAAAATCTTCCCATCATTTTTTAGATAACCTACATGTAAAGTATGTGACGATTGTTTTAGTAAATCTTTTGATGGAAAAAGACCATTGATTATATGGATAGATTTAGTCCCGCTTAACCTTATGATGCCCAAAGCGCCGATACCTGGTGGAGTTGCCAGTGCCACAATTGTATCCTCCCATCCTGAAAGTGCTATACTCATCTTCAAAAGTAAGGTAGCCGTAAAAGAAAAACCCTCCGGTTTTAGCGGAGGGTTTTAAATTATGTGTAATTCAATTTATTGTTCCTGGATCATAAAGGTAATTGGCTGTGTATGATACGAACGAACCTTCTTACCATTCTGCTCGCCCGGAGACCACTTGGGACCTCTTTTTACAACCTCGGCAGCTCCAGCTCCCAATCCATTACCTGGATCGTTTAAAGCTCTTACATCAGCAATGCTGCCATCTTTCTCTACCAAGAACCGAACATTCACCGTATAAGTTCCAGGGTTCATGCCATTGCTCGAGGCATCATCAAGGTAGCGTTGTAATTGACTTTCCAGATGACGACGCCATTGTGCAGGATTGACACTTGCCTCAATTTCCACTTTTTCAAAAACTTTATTCTCATCTTCTACCGGTTTGGCTTCAACTATCTGAGTGCCCTTATCAACAACCGGGGCAATCAAACCAGGATCTTTAAGACCTTCCTTATTCTCATTAGAAATTACAACCTCGGCTATTTTTTCAATAGGAGGAATCTCCTCCTGCTTTACTTCCTCGTCTTTTTTAATTACAGGAGGGGTAAATTTAGCCGTTTCTAATTGTGGTGGTGGCGGTGGCGCCTTTGGTGGCGGTGGCGGTGGTGGTGGCGGTGGTGGTGCATCCTGGATATTCTGTACCACTACATCACGCACTTCTACATCATCATTATTCTTGGGAGACAGCGCATTTGACAAAAGGCTGACGCCAAAAATAAGCAAGCCAACACCGGCTGTTATACCGAGCGCCAAGCTAATCCGCTTATTATACTTTTTCCTTAGATCGTAAGCGCCGTACTCTTTATTACGGCCCTCAAAAACCAAGTCGAGTATATCGGAATTTAAAATTTTATTCGCTTCCATTATTGGTTGTTTGTAATTAGATGTTCAGAGATACTGTTTCCACAAACGAAGACAATTTATTTTCCTCCACCTTTCTGCTCTGTCAACTTTATAGCCTCCATTTCAGTGTCGGTAATATCAATCAGGGCAAAGCGCTGTACATTATTAATTGTCATCTCGTCCAATATATCAACGGTATTTTTATAAGTGGCATCCGAATTAGGTTTTATTACCACTACAAAATCTTTGTCTGTAGAATCTGCATTATACCCAAGACCTCTGCCAAGCAGCATTACATCTTTTTTCTTCTTTTGAATTACATCACGAATCTCTTTGTAAGTGCTGCTTTTAAAATTAGAACCATCCCCTTCCATCTGGCCTTCGTAATAATAAAGGTTATTGTCTTTTGCCATTAAGATGGTCAATGCACCCGACTGCTTGACTTCTGTTTGCTTTTCCGGATCTTTTTCATCCTTAGGCATAATCAGGCGGGTGGTATTGGGCGTACTCATCGTTGTAGTAAAGATGAAGAACGTAATTAATAAGAATCCCAAGTCCACCATCGGCGTCATATCTACACGGGTTGAAAGCTTCTTGGCTTTTTTGACCCCAGGCCCTTTTTTATGACCACTATCCCCACCGGAGGTATCCATACTTGCCATAATAAAATAGTTTAATTGTTATTTAAGATTCAGATTGAATTCCCTTACCTGCCTGACGTAATTGATAAAGATCGGTACCGGGAGGAACGCCTTTTGGATCGGTGATCAATTTATACTTGAAAATATCATTCGCCCGCAAAGCTTCAATCACGCCTTTAAAAGAAGGATATTTTGCATTATTGTCACCTTTAATCATTATGTCCATCTTTTTACCCTGGAAGGTTTGGCTACTTGCACCTAACCAACGCTGCAATTCGTTGTTAGCCGTATCCACCGGAATCCCTTTTTGGTTTATTTTTTCCCACTCATTAGCCGGGCGGGCAAATATTGCTTTCAGTTCACTCAAAGGCGAACCAATGGTAGAGAAATTTACAAACTTTTGCAGCTCACTTTCCGTCAATCCCAATTTAGCTTCATTATTTACTCGTTGAATAAAATCAAGCTTCAAAGCATTATCCTCTTTCTTTAGCAGGTTAACTGTCAGGTAGACTTTACCTGCCGAGTCAAACTGAATCAGGATCGCATCTTGCTCCTTCAGTTTTGCTGATGAAACCGACGTGGGTGTTGTAATTGTCAGGGGTTCAGGTGGCTTAAACTTTGTAGCCAGCATGAAGAAAGAAAGAATCAGAAAGGCCACGTCCACAAAAGGGGTCATGTCCGTATCTGTACTTTTTCTTGGAATTTTGACACTTGGCATATTCTAAAAAAATTTTGTATTGAGATTCTTTTATTGGCCTTAATCCATAAAATATTTGCGCTTATTTATATAAAGACGCAAAAGATTGTGTTAAGGTAAACCCTGACTCATCAATACCATATGTGATACTATCAATCCGGGTAGTGAAAATGTTATACATAATAAGAGCTAACGATGATGTACCGATACCTAATGCTGTATTATACAAGGCTTCAGAAATACCTACCGCAAGGTCACCAGCGGCACCGCCGCCACCAGCTTCACCAAGAGCAGAGAAGGCTTTGATCATACCCATAACCGTACCTAGCAAAGCCACCAATGTACCTACAGATGTAATGGTTGATAAAAAGACAAGGTTCTTTTGCAGCATAGGTAGTTCAAGGGCAGTAGCTTCTTCTACTTCTTTTTGAATAGAAAGCACTTTTTGCTCTGTATCCAGTTCAGGAGCGTTCATCATTTCTTTATAACGGCGTAAGCCAGCTTTCATTACGTTGGCTACAGAACCGCGTTGTTTATCACACTCTCTTAAAGCCGCATCAACATCACGGTTAGCAAGGTTAAACTGTACCCTGCGAATAAAATCAGCAATCGAACCGTTACCCATGGCTTTAGAAATGGTCATAAAACGCTCAATAGAAAATGTTATTACCATTAAAAGCATACCAATCAAAAGAGGTACAATGATACCGCCCTCATAAATAGCGTTGAAGGCTCCTTTAGGTCCTTTATGCTCGGGCCAGAACCATCCTTTACCCGGAGTAGTAAAATCATTAGGATTGCCCATTAAGAAACGCCATATACAATAACCGGCTATAATACAAGCGATCGGCGCCAGCCATGAAATTGCGTTACCTGATTGCTTTACTTGCACTGATGTACTCTTACCTGGAGATGTTGCACTTGCAGTCGGTCTAGACTCTGCCATGATTGTAATTTTTAGTTTTTAAATGTTGAAATTGATTTGGGTTTCGGTTACAATTCTACTTAAAAATTGAATTGCTTGTTACGCTCTTTTATTTTTTATTTCTGCTTTATTCTGTTTGTATAAAATCATGTTGCTAAAGTTAAGGAGATAGTGTTCAATTCACACGCATTCCGTACAAACAAATTATTTCATTCATAACGCAAAGCTTCAATAGGATTTAACCTGCCTGCTTTTATTGCCGGGTACAAACCTGCTAGCAGACCTACTATACTACAAATTACTATGCCATATAAAATCCAGTTCCATGGGACTACAAAATTTGTTTGCAGTAATAAACCAAAAAGGTTTCCCAGAACTATACCCAATACAATTCCGATGACTGCTCCTGCCAAACTGATTAGTATTGCTTCAGTTAAAAATTGCGCATGAACAGCAGCTTTTTTACCACCGATGGCTTTTATTAAACCCACTTCTTTTGTTCGTTCTGCTACAGCCACTAACATGATGTTCATTAAACCGATAGCGGCGCCTATCAACGTAATTAAACCAATAATAGTTACCGCAGCTGTTATATAACGAAGACTGGCAATTGCCTTTTCAGCAATGCTGTTATTACGTTCTAAAGCGAAATTGCTTTCCTCCGTAACTGCTAACTTCCGGATGTTTCTTAAAGCGCCTTCAGCCTCTCCCATCGCTTCTTCCACCCTTGCTATTTCAGGTGCCTTAACACCAATTGAAAAAGAACCGAATTGAAAATTGCGTACGAGACTTTTATAAGTTACCAGCGTAATATTATCTCTGCTAAAACCAAAGGTGGAGCCCTTGCTGTTAAGTACGGCCAATACACGAAACAGATCATTGTTGATGCGCACTTCTTTGTTCACAGCCTTGCTTACATCATCACCAAAAAGTTTTAATGCTACGTCATACCCAAGGAGGCAAACCTGTTGGCCTGCCTGCACTTCTCCTCGTGTAAAATTTCTTCCGTTTGAAATACTAAAGCCGTTTAGGTCAAGATAAGATTCGTCTGAACCAAAAAGAGCAACTGTTGGATTTGTTTTTTTTAAAGAAGAAGAAACAACATTATTGTTGCCTGCAAAACCGGCAATGCTTATCTGCGATGGATAATGGAATGAATTTACAAATCCCTCCGCTTCGGCGAGTGTTATAGGTTGTCCGAGGTTAGATTTTTTCTCCTGCTTTTCTCCCTTTCTTTTTACATTCATTTGGCGGTTATTGCCGATACGAAAATTTCTTTCCTTAGCCCGGATAGAAAATCCATTAGCGCCGATGGTAGAAAAACTTTCGGTAAGCTTTTGATTCATGGCGCCTATTGCAGTAATAATTCCAACAAGAGCTGTAATGCCTAAAGCGATAATTGCAATAGTGATTCCACTTCGCAAGCCATTGCTGCGAATAGTGCGAAAGGCAAGCGATAAAATAGCTGATAATTTCATTAAGAAGGGGCTCACTAAATTAGTAAACCCCTCCTATTATCCTGATAATTTTTTTGTAGCTTAAAAATATAACCAGTAGAGCAAAAGGTTTGGATAGATACCTAATACAATTGTAAGCGCTGCTACGCTAATCAACGTGATTTTAAAAGCGGGAGACACCTCTATTGCCGGTACGTTGCCTTCTTTGAAATACATGGCCTGTATCAAACGGAAATAATAATAGACAGAAACCGCGGCCATGATAACAGCAAATACGGCCAGCCAGATATTACCCGCAGCAACTGTTGCCTTAAGCATAAAAAATTTGGAAAGGAATCCTGCTGTCAAAGGAATACCGGCAAGGGATAATAAGAAGATAACTAAAGTGGCCGCTATCAATGGTTGTTGCCTGGCAAATCCATTGAAGCCATCAAAAGTATAATCCTTCATTTTTATAAGCACGGCAAAAATGCCAATAGTAGCCAATGAATAAGCTGCGCCATAAAGGATCAAACCTTCTTTTGCTTCTGCAGTTAATGAGTAAACAGCCAGCATCATAAAGCCTGCCTGGGCTATAGATGAATAAGCCAGCATCCGCTTAACGCTCTGCTGAAAAACAGCCGTAATATTTCCGATGAATAATGTTGCTGCTACAATGATAGCCACCGTTAATTTCCATTCACTTCCAATGTCTCTGAACGCATCAGAAAACAACCGCATGAAAGCAATAAAACCTGCAGCTTTTACCACCGTAGCCATAAAAGAAGTAAATACTGTTGGGGCGCCATCATAAACATCCGGCGTCCAAAAATGAAAAGGCGCTGCGGATACTTTAAATGAAAGAGAGAACAACAACAATAACATACCTGTGCTTAACAATACTGGTACACCTTCTTTTGGCGCTTGTATCAATGTAGTACTAAATGTTCCGGTAGCGCCATAAATGAGGGCAATACCCATTAACATTAAACCGGTTGAAAAGGCGCCCATTAAAAAATATTTCAGCGATGCTTCATTACTTTTTAAACTGCGTTTATCACTTCCGGTAAGTATGTAAAGTGGTATTGAAATTATTTCAATCCCCAGGAAAAGAAGTAACAATGATTGAAAAGAAGAAGCTATCACAACGCCACTTAAAACGAAAAAGATGAGAGCAAAATATTCAGCATAACTCACGCCTACTTTTTCCATGTCTTTTGAAGAAAGCAGAAAAAAAACAAGCGTAGAAAGAGAAGCTATCAGTGTAAACAACAAGGCAAAATGATCGAACTGCAACATGCCTGTTGTATTAATATGAAAGAAAGGAACACCCCGCAACTCAAACGCTGTAGCAATTATAACAGCCAGCAAAAGTATATGCGCCAATGTTCTGATAGCGGCATTCGATTTCAGCACAAAACCGCTGAACATCATCAACACACCCGATATAGCCGAAAAGATTAAAGCGTTCATATTATTTTGTCAAGGTTTGTGAAAGAACCTTTGTTGAATTAGTAATGATGGATTGCGCATATCCATCGGTAATGTTCAATAAAGGCTGCGGATATACACCAAAGGCAAACACCATAATTACCAAAATGCTTAGAGCCAGCTTCTCACCAAAATTTATATCTACAGCATTTGCGGTTCGCTCATTAACCGGACCAAAAAACACTTTCTGTATCATGGTTAATGTATAAACAGCCGCTAAAATAATACTCAATAAAGCCAACACGGTAAACACCACATTATACTTTGTTAGGGTAGAACCAAAAATGCCGGCAAACATCATGAACTCGCCAACAAAGGCATTGGTAAGAGGTAAAGAAATATTGGCCAGTGCCATCACCACTAATAAAATAGCAAGTGCCGGCGCCTTTGCTGCTATACCGCCTAACTCCGATAATTTTCTTGTACCAAACTGACGCTCTATTAATTCCACCACAATCCACAACCCAATAATGTTGATACCATGATTAAACATTTGCATCATAACTCCTTGTAAAGCCAGGTGAGTTTCAGAGAAAATAGCCAAGCCCATAATACCAACGTGGGCGATAGAAGAATAAGCTATTAACCGTTTTAAATCGTTTTGCTGAATGGCAAGGATAGAAGCGTAAATGATTCCGATAACAGCCATTGTTGAAACTACATCACCCCAGGAATAAGCAGCATTTGGCACTACCGGTAGTACCCAGCGAATAAATCCATACACTCCCATTTTAACCATCAGGCCGCTAAGCACCATGGTGACCGCAGTTGGCGATTGTTCGTAGGTATCGGGTTGCCAGGTATGAAAAGGGAAAATGGGCATCTTAACCGCAAAAGCACCAAACAACAACCAAAAAGCCAGGGTTTGATTCCACCCTTTTATCTCGGCTAAACGATAAAAAGATTCTATTGAAAAAGAACGGTCTGGTGTAAGAAAGTACAGATACAATAAAGCAATCAGCATCAATACCGAACCCGTAAATGTGTAGATAAAAAATTTGAACGTGACCTGTATTCTTTTTTCACCGCCCCACCCCGAACATAAAAAGTAAACCGGTATCAATGCTAGCTCCCAGAAGAAGTAAAACACCAAAGCATCCATGGATGTAAATACGCCCATCAAGCCTGCCTGTGTAAGCAACATCAAACCAAAAAAATTATTCGGTTTTCTGTAAGAAGTCTTCCAGGTGGAAATCAAAATAATCGGGTAAGCAATGGCTGTGAGCAGGCAAAGAATTTTGCCCATTCCATCAAGCCTTAATGCAAAGTTTGAGTTCAGTGTGCCCATCCACGGCGTAGAATATTGTAACAATGCCGCATTAGTGGAAGAGATGCTTCCAACAATAGCTAATGCAAGCGTAACAAAAGAAGCTAACAGTGCCCAGCTACGTACGGCCTTATCTTCTTTAATAAAAAAAGAAGCGATGCCGCCAAGTAATGGAATTAAAAAAAGTAATAAAACGATCATGATAACTGATTCAATTTATCTGAACTGGGATTTTTGAGATGAATGGGATGTTTGGAAATAAGTATCCTGGGCATCCCCATGTATCCTGTTAATCCCAGTTTAGAAACTATTTTCTCAAAAAGAATTGCAATACAAAAAACAACACCATGCTTACTACCATCAGCAATACGTAATTACCTACCTGGCCACTCTGTAGCCAACGCATTTGACGACTGCTATAATTCACTAACCTGCCTACGCCATTAACTAGACCATCAATAGTACCTTTTTCAACAAAACGGGCCACAAAGGCGCCAAACTTATTCAACGGATTTACAATGATGCCGTTGTATAATTCATCTACATACCATTTGTTCTCAAGCGCTTTTGTAAGCGAAGTTTCTCTCTCTTCTTTATAAACTTTGTAACGGCTCCAAGCAATGATGATAGCAACCAGGGAAACAACTGTCGTTAATCCCATAAGGATCCATTCGGTTGAATGGGCAACAGGCGAACCTTCACTGGCGGGAATTAGTGGCTTTAGAAAAGAAGTAAGCCTTTCGCCACCATGTATAAATACTTCAGGAATATTAATCCATCCTCCTGCAATTGAAAGAAGCGCCAATATTATTAAGGGCACCGTCATTGCCGCAGGGCTTTCATGTATGTGATGGCGTTGTTCCTCCGTTCCTCTGAACGTACCACTAAACGTAATGAATAGCAGGCGGAACATATAAAAAGCGGTAAGTCCGGCAGTGAGTAAACCAACAGCCCACAACACTTTATTATGTTCAAAGGCACTTAATAAAATAGCGTCTTTCGAAAAGAATCCACTGAGCGGCGCAATACCGGCAATTGCCAGGCAGCCAATTAAAAAAGTAATGTATGTGGTTGGAAGTTTTTTTCTAAGCCCGCCCATGAAACGAATGTCCTGTTGCCCGCTTACTGCATGTATTACAGAACCTGAACCAAGGAACAACAAAGCTTTAAAGAACGCATGCGTCATCACATGAAAAACGGCTGCTGTGTAAGCACCCATTCCTAAAGCTAAAAACATATAACCTAACTGGCTTACGGTTGAGTAAGCCAACACTTTTTTAATATCGTTTTGCCGCATTGCAATGGTAGCTGCAAGCAAGGCAGTTGCCCCACCAATAATTGCTATAACATTTAACGTGAGCGGTGCGGCCGTAAATAAAATGTTGCTGCGGGCAATCATATAAATACCGGCAGTTACCATGGTTGCAGCATGAATTAATGCTGAAACCGGTGTTGGACCAGCCATCGCATCAGGGAGCCAGGTGTATAAAGGGATTTGCGCACTTTTGCCGGTTGCACCAAGAAATAGCAGCAGGGTAATTCCAACTATATCGCCTGTGGAAAAGCGGGCAAGACCGGCAGTGGTTAACACGTCACTGTAATTAACGGAGCCTATTTTAGAGATAATCCAAAACACGGCTAATAAAAAGCCGAGATCCCCAATCCGGTTCATAACAAATGCTTTCTTCGCCGCTTTTGTATAGTCAATATTTTTAAACCAGTAGCCAATTAACAGATAAGAGCAGAGTCCAACGCCTTCCCACCCAATAAACATGATAATATAGTTGGCGCCCATTACCAGCAACAACATAGAAAAAACAAAGAGATTTAGGTAGGCAAAATACCTTCCAAAATGCTCCTCCTTTTCTTCGTGCATGTAGGCGGTGGAGTATACATGAATTAAAAAGCCGACACCAGTAATGATCAGTAAGAATAAAGCGGAGAGTTGATCTATCTGGAAAGCAAAAGGAATTTTCAGCGTGCCAACATTAATGAAATCGAAATAGTGAATAACAGGGTTGCCGATAATTTTAGCACTGCCTGAGATTTGCCGTCCGCCACCAATTGCATCAAGGTTTAAAAAAGCATAGATGCTGATAAGGAAAGAACCTAACACAGTACCGCAGCCTACAATTCCAATTAATCCCTTTGATAATTGTTTACGTAATAAGCCATTGATCAAAAAGCCAAGAAAAGGCAGCAGTGGTATTAGTAAAATTAGATTCTTCATGTTTGAGCTATCAGGTTTCAGCTATCAGCCATCAGCTCAAAGCTGACTACTGAAGGCTGATGGCTTAGTGTTTTAGCCTGTTTAAAAAGTTTACATCAACGGAATGCGTATTGCGAAAAAGCATTACTATAATGGCAAGGCCCACACTCACTTCTGCCGCTGCTACCACCATAATAAAAAATACAAATAGTTGCGCTTCGCTGCCCGCATTAGGGTTGGCCACTCCGGCCGCGAGATGGTGCATTTTAGAAAAGGCTACCAACAGCAAATTCACAGCATTAAGCATTAGCTCAATGCACATGAAGATAATGATGGCATTGCGGCGTGTGAGCACACCAATGATGCCCATTACAAACAAGGCCACCGATAAGAATATGTAGTATTTTATGTCCATAAACCCCAAACCCCTAAAGGGGCTTTGAAACACTCCTATCAATTAGAAGTGGTTATGTAATTGAATATTTTTGCTTTTTATGATACCAGCTTTTGTACTACTATAAGGCGACATTGGCGACGATCCATTCAAGAGTATAACCTTTATCATCTTTGCTGAATAACCAACAAAGTGCACAAGAGTGCGACGCAACAAAAGTTAAATAGACATTCGTCCGCCTGGCTCAAAAAAAAATCATCATAAATAAAGAACTGTTTAAGAAAATAACCACTGCTGCTCTCTTGTCAATGCATAACTTCCTGCATTTCATCAAGCTTTTCAACTTCTTTATGCACCGGGCTGTGAACTTCCCGCTTACCAATTACCACTGCACCAATCATTGCACTTAAAAATAAAATACTGGCTATTTCAAAAGGCACCACATACTCTGTAAAAAGTACATGTCCCAGGTTTTGAATCAACCCGATTTCACCGGTTCCTAATTCGGTCATACGGCTTTCGGTTCCCCGAAGCGCAGCAACCAATACCAATAGTAAACTACCACCAGTAACAGCACCGGCAAGTTTCAACCATTTGCTTTTTTGCGGTTCTGTGTCCTTGCTAAGGTTCATTAGCATAATTACAAACAGGAATAATACCATGATGGCACCGGCGTAAACAATGATATTTACAACCGCTAAAAATTGGGCGTTCAATAAAATATAATGTCCGGAAATAGTAAAGAAAGTAACGATGAGCCAAAGTACACTGAACACAGGGTTCTTACTGGTGATAACCATTAATGCGCTGAAAAGCGATATGATAGAAAGTGCCCAAAAAAGGATCTGCGTAATGCCCATTTCTCCGTTATAAATTATTTGATCTCCTTGCCTACCGTTCCTTTTGCTTTTGCATAGCCTTCAGGATCTGTAACCGGGTTGGGGATCAATAGATCGTCTTTTTTATAAATAAATCCTTTGCGGCCAAAGTTAGCCGGTGCAAAAGTTTGCGTTAAGTAAACAGCGTCTTTGGGGCAAGCCTCTTCGCACAGTCCACAGAAAATACAGCGCAGCATGTTGATCTCGTATTTAGCTGCGTATTTTTCTTCACGGTACAAATGCTCTTCGCCGGTTTGCCGCTCGGCAGCTTCCATAGTTATAGCTTCCGCAGGACAGGCAACGGCACACAAGCCGCAGGCAGTGCAACGTTCGCGGCCTTCTTCATCACGGTTTAAAATCTGCACACCGCGGAACACAGATGAAAACTGGCGCTGCTGCTCCGGGTAATTAATGGTAGGCTTCTTTTTAAACAGGTGCGAAAACGTAATAGCCATGCCTTTGAAAATGGAAGGCAGGTATAGCTTTTCCATCAACGTCATCGGCTTGCGATCTACCTGTTTCTTTCTATTGGTTAATGCTTGCATTATGATATTTCACTCAACATTTTATTTACCTGTTCTTCAAGTATTGGTAAATCGTTTTTAATAATTTCCCATACAGCAACGTAGCTCACATGAAAGTATTCATGAATAATTCTATGGCGGGTTGCAATTATCTGCCGCCACTGAACTTCTGGATACCGCTGCTTTAATTCATCGGAAATTGAATTCGAAGCTTCTCCTATCACTTCTAAATCCCTAACTACTGCCCTCTTTAAAACTTCTGCTCTATAAAAATCGTCATCAGTTATGCCTTCGGTTTCAGAAAGAATAAATTGTATCGCTTCTTTAATATGATAAAGCCTGTCTAAATCAGAGATTTCATGCTTTCTCATACAACAAAACTTTATCCTTATTTATGCGTTCAATTAACCTCCAATTACTTGTATGTTCTGGTTTGGAAACATTTGAAACAACATCTGTCTTTCTTGCCAAAATTTTTTCTAACTCTTCAAACCAGATAAAATACTGCCACCCTACCCTTTTTTCATAATCTATATCCACCAGCAAATCCACATCGCTATTTTCATCAGCTTCCCCCCTCGCATACGATCCGAACAAGTACACCTTCTTCACGGGCTTATCTTTAAAATACTCCGATACACTTTGTTTTATTTGTTCGGTTGTCAGCATAATTCCGGCGCAAATTTAGCCGTTTCCTTTTTGCTTCAACAGCTAAACCTGGTTTATTTATTAAAGAGTAAAACCACCACTGCCGTAAGTAACATGTTTATCAAAGCTAATGGCAACAGCCCTTTCCAGCCAAGATTCATTAACTGATCGTAACGGAAACGGGGAATAGTCCAGCGGATCCACATAAACAAAAAGATAAACAGGACTGCTTTGGTCATTAAAGCGCCAAAGCCAATTAAACCTACCCACCAATGTTGGCCCCAAGAGGCTTCGTTCACAAATGGAATATCATATCCGCCAAAGAACAAGGTTGCCATTACCACACCGCTGATGAACATATTGATGTATTCGGCAAACAGGTAAAAGCCGAGTTTCATTGAGGAGTATTCCTGGTGATAACCAAAGTTCAATTCATTCTCTGCCTCAGGCAAGTCAAAGGGCGTACGGTTACATTCGGCAAGGGCACACACAAAAAATATAAGGAAACCAAGAGGCTGATAAAGAATATTCCACCCATGCTGAATTTGATAGGTTACAATGGTGCTCATTCGCAAATCACCTACTAACATTAACACAGCAATCAATGAAAGGCCCATTGCCAGTTCATAAGATATCATTTGCGAAGCGCCGCGAATAGCAGCAATTAATGAGAATTTATTATTTGAAGCCCAGCCGCCGATCATGATTCCGTAAACGCCTAGGCTCACAACACCAAAAACATACAGGACGCCAATATTGACATCAGCAATTTGAAGGGGCACCTGCCTTCCGGCTACGTCTATTGTCGAGCCCCACGGAATTACAGCAGAGGTCATGGTGGCAGTAATCATTGCCAGTAACGGCCCCATAACGAACAATGCTTTGGATGAAAGCGTTGGAATAATTTCCTCTTTCATAAACAGTTTTACTCCATCGGCTATGGGCTGTAGTAATCCAAAAGGGCCGGCACGGTTAGGACCTCGCCTATCCTGTAAAAACGCAGCAATTTTTCGTTCAGCATAGGTGCTGTACATGGCTACTATCAAAGATGTAGTAACGATGACAGCAATCAGAATGAATTTTTCTATAATAACGAACCAGTCTATTTGTAATAAATACATAGCTTTTTTTAAATTACTGAAAATAGAGGTTGCCGTTGAGTGCTCCTACCATGATCAAGGTGTGTTTGGATTGGTAGTATCTGTTCCGGCTAAATTTCTTCCTTTGCCTTCTTTAATATCGGTGACATTATGCCCAACCGATTTTGGACTGCCGTTAAAGGTTGCATTTGTAGCTGGTCCTGCTAATCCATTAAGGTCAACCTGGTTTATATCAGTTATATCCCTAATATCCATCAACAATTTAGGATCACGGCCATCCATCACAGCGGCAATAGTTTCTTTTGGTTTTACTACATGATTATAATGACCAGCACCGATCACTGATTGCCGGGCTACTTGTGTTGCTCCCTCAATCACCCAATCACTAACGCTCTTTTTTTCAAAGCGGCATTCATTACAAATCCATTCTTCCACTTCGCCCCACTGATCTTTACGGGCAGTAACACGAAGAACTTCATCGCCGCGCATCCATAAACGAACCTTTCCCTTACATGTTGGGCAATCGCGGTGAGCATCAACCGGCTTGGTAAACCATACCCGGTTTTTAAAACGAAAAGTTCTGTCGGTTAAGGCACCTACAGGACAAACGTCAATTACGTTTCCGATCATCTCGCTATCTAATGACTCTTGTATATAAGTAGCAATTTGCGAATGGTCGCCTCTATCTAAAACACCATGTTCGCGATTGCCTGCTATTTGGTTAGCCGTATGCACACAACGATAGCATAGAATGCAACGGGTCATGTGCAACTGAATGTAAGGGCCAATATCTATGCGTTCAAATGTGCGGCGTTTAAACTCATAGCGGGTTGCTCCTGCACCATGCTCGTAACTTAAATCCTGCAGGTCGCATTCGCCTGCCTGGTCACAAACAGGGCAATCCAACGGATGGTTTAATAAAAGAAATTCCACTACACCTTTTCTTGCTTCCAGCACTGTGGGACTTGTAATATTTTCTACTACCATTCCGTCCATCACATTGGTACGGCAACTCGCTATCAGCTTCGGCATTGGCCGGGGGTCAGCAGTTGAACCTGCAGCCACTCTTACCAGGCAAGTGCGGCAATATCCACCTGTGTTTTCCAACTTGCTGTAATAGCACATTGTAGGCGGTACTATATCACCACCAATTTTCCGTGCAGCCATAAGGATGGTTGTCCCCGGCTCCACCTCAATGGTGATGTTGTCTATTGTTACTTTAAATAATTTTTTTTCTTCAGCCATTATTATAGTTTACGAAGGAAGCTTCGTTTTTATAAACTGATTTTTCGTTTTACAAATGACTTCACTTCATTTGCCAAATGAATTGCCCTCAAGGCAATATTTTTATCGTCAATTTCAAGATGGTCTGGATACCGGTACCGCACAGCATAATCGTTCAAATCAACGGCATCCTGCAAAGAAAGTACTTCTTGATCCAGAGGTAAAAGTATTGCCAGCAGTTGTCGGATGTCATGCACTTTTGGTAGATCTAGGTCATGATAAACCAATAAGGCCTTTAGGTATTTTTCAACACCTTGCTGGCAATGAAAACAAAGAATATCGTACGCCCATAAATCCTGTAAAATCAATACATCCGCCACCTGCAAATCTTTTTCCGCAACCAAAAACCAATCCTCAATCTTTTGATTTTTTTCAGGATTCATAAACCAATTTCCCGGTTTTTAAAGCATGCCCAATAAAAGACAATTCGTTTTTTGACTTTGCTTCTATCTCTTTTTCGCCGAACATGACCAAGTCTATTGAAAAAAAAGGATAATGAAAAAGTCTCTTTTGAATAGCCCCTGTTCGTTCATATTTGGGCATGGTCTCATCGTCGCCAATAATTAAAAAATCAACATCGCTGTTAATATCTGCACTGCTTTGCGCATAACTTCCAATGAGGTACACTTTCTTCGGATGAACTGTTTGTACAATTACGTTTGTTATATCTTGTATCTGATCTGCTGTTACCATTAACGTGGTTATAAAATCTTATACTGCCGCTAAATTATCCGCATAATGCGCCAATCCAAAATTTCTTATTTGTGCTTCATCAGGATTCAACACATGCCATTCAAACTCATCTCTAAAATGACGGATGGCAGCCGCTACAGGCCAGGCAGCCGCATCGCCCAACGGGCAAATAGTATTACCCTCTATTTTGCTTTGAATATCCCATAGCAAATCTATATCACTCATCTTGCCTTTTCCATATTCAATGTTGTTCAGAATCTTTTCCATCCAACCCGTTCCTTCCCTGCAAGGGGAGCATTGGCCGCAACTTTCGTGGCGATAAAAACGGGCAAGTGTTAATGTATGCCGAACAACACACTGATCTTCATCCAAGACAATGAAACCACCGGAACCCATCATCGTACCAGTTTGAAAACCGCCATCGGCAAGGCTTTCATAAGTCATCATCCTTTTTTCACCCTTTGCTGTTGTTAGTAACAAATTAGCAGGTAAAATGGGAACGGACGAACCACCGGGAATACAAGCTTTTAATTTTTTACCACCAGCAATCCCACCACAATATTCATCGCTGTAAATAAATTCTTCTACCGATTGGGTCATGTCAATTTCGTAGACGCCCGGTTTGTTGATATTACCGCAGGCAGAAATGAGTTTAGTACCAGTAGATTTTCCGATACCAATCTTTGCATATTCCTCGCCACCAATTTCGATTATGGGAACAATGGCTGCCAGGGTCTCTACATTATTCACCACCGTAGGACAACCCCATAAACCTTTTACAGCAGGGAACGGAGGTTTAATGCGAGGGTTACCTCTTTTACCTTCTAACGATTCGAGCAAGGCGGTTTCTTCGCCGCAGATATAAGCGCCGGCACCACGCTGAACATATATTTCGCAGTCGAAACCAGTACCTAAAATATTTTTACCCAGCCACCCATTCTGCTTTGCTTCAGTAATAGCTTTTTCCAGAATGTCAACGATCCATGCATACTCGCCACGGATGTAGATGTAACAAATATTGGCGCCCAACGCATAGGATGAAATCGCTAATCCTTCGATAAAAAGATGCGGCAGGAACTCCATCAGGTACCGGTCTTTGAAAGTACCTGGTTCGCTTTCGTCTGCATTGCAAACGAGGTAACGGGCGACGCCTTCGGGCTTAGCAAGGAAACTCCATTTCATTCCTGTTGGGAAGCCGGCACCACCACGACCACGTAAGCCGCTTTTTTTCACTTCTTCAATTACATCAGCAGTAGACATTTTAAATGCCTTTTCCTGTGCGGCATAGCCACCGTTATTTCGATATACATCATACTGCCTGATGTTCTCTATATGTGCTTTCTCTAATAATAATTTTCTACCCATCTCGCAAATTCAAAAATCAAAATGTATAACTCCATTTGACTTTTTCTTTTAAATTTTAATTCATTCCTTCTACAACAATTTAGTTGCCTGCCTACCCATCAATCGCCACGCCCCTTTTTCTTTTATCCAAACGAGCATCATTGTAAAATTTAGCAGCGTCACCTTTCCCTGGTTGCTGGTTTCCGTTGCCTTAAACAAATGCCTTACAACTGCAACATTATTTTCAATTATCACTTTTATACTGCTAACTGCGGTATCAGTATAAACCGAACGGTTTTTACTGATAGCAGCTACTGCTTCTTCCCGTGTTTCAACCTTTCCACCTGAGTGTCCGTAGCTTGCTTTTTTAGCAAACAAATCCTCCAGGGTTATACTATCCTTAGTTCCAAAAATGGTGTGACTTAATAAATAAGTCCTTTCGACTAATTTCTTTTCATCTTTCGATTGAGCAAAACAAGTAAGACCAACCATTAAGAAAGTAGCTATGAGAGTAATTTTTTTCATGAAGCTTATTAGTTATTGATTGCTGCAGTCCTTCTGCATTCTTCTATGATTTGGTCAACTTTTTCTTTAGTGAGATGCTCTTTATAAAATTTACCCATCTGCATCATAGGCGCATAGCCGCAAGCTCCAAGGCACTCTACCGTTTTTAAAGTAAACATTCCGTCAGGCGTTGTTTCTCCAACCTTAATGCTAAGCCTCTCCTTTATATATTCAATAATTCCGTCACTGCCGTTTACCATGCAAGGCCCTGTATGACATACTTCAAAAAGATAACGGCCAACCGGCTTTAGGTTATACATGCTGTAAAAAGTAGCCACCTCGTAAACTTCAATTGGTTTTATTTGTAACAACTCAGCTACATGGTCCATTGCCTCTACGCTTAGCCAACCATTATTCTCTTCCTGCGCTAAATGCAGCAAAGGTATAAGAGCACTCTTTTGCTTGCCTTCCGGGTAACGGGCCACTATTTCACGAACCTTGCTTAATTTTTCTTCTGAAAATTTCATGTGTATCAAAATTGAATCAGCTAATCAGCTAATTAATTATCCATCCATCTCACCAGCAATTAAATTCAACGATGATAATACAATCACCGCATCACTCAACATGCTTCCTTTTACCAACTCTTCAAATGCCTGGTAATAAATAAAACAAGGCCGGCGAAAATGCAGCCGGTACGGGCTTCTGCCACCATCGCTGATTAAATAAAATCCTAACTCCCCATTACCACCTTCCACACAATTATACACTTCGCCGGGCGGAATATCAATCTCTCCCATTACAATTTTAAAATGATAGATGAGGGCTTCCATCTTGGTGTAAACATCCTTCTTCTCAGGCAAATAATACTCCGGTACATCGGCATGAAAAACACCTCCTTCCGCACCTTTTATATCCTGTATTTTTTTATAGGCTTGCTCAATGATTCTGAGTGACTGGTACATCTCCTGGTTACGCACCAAAAACCGGTCGTAACAATCACCGGTATTGCCGGTGGGAATTTCAAAATCAAAATCCTGGTAGCTGCTATAGGGTGTATGTATTCTTACATCATAATCCACCCCGGCGGCTCTTAAATTCGGGCCGGTAAATCCGTAGTTCAAAGCCCTTTCAGCACTGATAGCACCTGCGCCAATAGTGCGTTCCATAAAAATACGGTTGCGGGCAAACAGGTTTTCAAACTCCTTTAAAACGATCGGATATTCTTTTAAAAACTTCTCCAGCTTTGTAAAGGCAATGTCGTTAAAATCTCTTTCAAATCCACCAATACGGCCAATGTTCGTTGTTAACCGGGAACCGCAAACTTCTTCCCAAATCTCATAGATCAACTCACGATATTGCATCACATACAGAAAACCGGTATAGGCTCCCGTATCTACACCTACAATTGAATTACAAATCAGGTGGTCAGCAATACGGGCTAATTCCATAATTATCACCCGCAAATAGTCAACCCGCTTTGGCGTTTGAATGCCCAATAATTTTTCGCAGGTCAGGTGCCAGCCCATATTGTTTATAGGCGCAGAGCAATAATTCAAACGGTCGGTAAGTGGTGTAATTTGATAAAGCGGACGGCGCTCTGCAATTTTTTCAAAAGCACGATGAATGTAGCCGACAGTTTGTTCAGCGGAAACAATCCGTTCGCCATCAAGTTCCAGGATATTTTGAAACACGCCATGCGTGGCCGGGTGTGTGGGGCCAAGGTTTATTTTGTTGGTTTTTGTACCAAACCCTGCTTCGTCAAATGCTTTTTCTGTTGTTACTGACATCGGTATAAATCCAAAGCCAGGATTCGGGAACCGTGGCTATAATTTTCAATTTTAGTTTTATGTACTTAGCACCAGTGCTACTATCTAGCTTTTGTTGCGTCGCACTCTTGTACGTATGGTAATTTTATTCAGCACTTTGCCATCTTTCTCTGCCTGATTAATCTTCCTTCCTCCACATCTCTGCCCATTCACTTATTCATACATCAGCCCGTGCTCTCAGGAATAGTTCTAGGCGCACCATCTGCCTGCCTGTTTCCAAAATCCAACGTTCCACCACGGCCAAACATTTCATCATCTTTATCAATACGGCTTTGGTCTTCCAAAGGAAACTCCTTGCGCTGCGGAAAATAATCCATCTCCTCAACATTCTGAATACGTATTAAATTAGGGTGACCTATAAAATTCACCCCGTAAAAATCATATGCCTCCCGTTCCTGCCAGTTGGCTGATTGATAAATTTTGGTAGCGCTAAATACATCCGGCTTTTCAATTGGCGCAAATACCTTAAAACGAATGCGGCAATTTTCGGCAAGGTTATGTAAATGATAAACAACTGCAATCTCTCTTCCTTTATAAAATGGATAATGAACCGCAGTTAAATCAGTTAAAAATTGAAACCTTAATTCTGCATCCTCGTATAAGAACTGTATTACTTTCAGATTAAAGTCCTTTGGCGCTTCAAAAGTCAGCATGCCGTAGGGTTCTTCAAAACCAGTAACCTGATCGCCAAATTTTTCTACCAGTTTTTGTTTTATAAAGTCGTTGCTTAAAGCCATAAAAGGATAAAATCCAAATCACAAGAAACAAATTCCAAGGCGTCCCCTTTTGAGATTTGCTATTTGCTTTCTGGTGCTTTTTTACTGTATTCCGTAACTCTCTAAAAGTTTTGTATAATGTTCGCTGCTTCTGCGACGCAGGCTTTCATTTCCTACCAAGTCCTGGATCTTCATAAATCCGTCAATGATCGCTTCCGGCCGTGGCGGGCAACCAGGCACATAGACATCTACCGGCACTACCTGGTCAATTCCCTGCAGTACACTATAGGTATCGAAAATTCCACCACTGCAGGCACAAGCACCAACCGCCATTACCCAACGGGGTTCGGCCATTTGCAAATAAACCTGCTTTACAACTGGGGCCATTTTTTTGGCAATAGTTCCCATTACCATCAGTAAATCGCACTGGCGGGGTGAAAATCCAACCCGTTCAGCACCAAAGCGGGCCAGATCATAATGCGAAGCCATTGTGGACATAAACTCAATGCCACAACATGAGGTAGCAAAAGGTAAAGGCCATATAGAATTCTTCCGCGCCAATCCCACCAAATCACTCATCTTACCTGCAAAAAAACCTTCGCCCTGGAAACCTTCGGGCATATCCACAAGGCTAATGTCTGTTTCCAGCGGTTTTTCTTTAATATTATATGATACTGGTCGAGCCATAATTTTAATTTGAAAATTTAAAAATCAGCAAATACGAAAATTGACTGAGCTGTATATCATTTTCACATTTTCATATTTGCACATTCGTTGATCAATCCTCCCACGTCAGCGCCCCTTTTTTCAGAATATAAATAAACCCGCAAAAGAAGAAGCCGACGAACATTAGCACAGCCCAAAAACCGCTCCAACCTAAAGCCTTGAAATTTACTGCATAAGGATAAAAAAAGATAATCTCCACATCGAATAACACAAACAAAATAGCCACTAAAAAATATTTAATAGCCACTGGCTGGCGGGCTTCTCCGTGGTTTTCAATACCCGATGCAAACGTTTGAAGCTTATCCTTTGTTTTACGGCTGGGGCCTAAAAGATGTGTGGCAATTAATAAAGTGCCAATCATACCAAAGGCAAAAAGAAATTGAAAAGCAATCGGCAACCAGCTGGCGGCATTGGTTACATCGGATACGGATTTGCTGAAATCTGTTTGGAGTAAGTGAAACATACGGTTTTAAATCGGGGCAAAAATAAGCTACGATAAGTAATCATTTTGAGAATATTTAAAGCCATTGCCTCATAAAAAAAGCCGCTCGAAACCGAGCGGCTTTTCAAAACTAATTTTTAATTATTTACGAGTACTCTTAGGTTTTGTAGTCGTTGCTTTAGGCTTTGCTTCCGTTTTAGCCGGTTTAGCAGGCGCCTGTTTTACCGACAATGCTTTCTGAATGCTTAAAAGATTTGCATTAGCCGGATCAAAAGCCAAACCTCTTGTTACATAACCTAAAGCGGTTGGCCTGTCGGTTTTAATGTTATTGTGATACACAGCCAAAGAGGTAGCAGCCCTTACACCCTGACTGGCATAACGCTCTTTACTTGTTTCTGCAACAGTCAATACTTTATCCCACATTGGTATGGCTAAACCTTGCGACATATTTGTATCAATACTTGTTCTTGCCAAAGCGCTCCAGTAGTAGCCATGAATACTGTCAGGTGCTGCAGCAATATATACCTGGGCGATACTGTCTGCTTTTACATAATTACCCCCGAGATATAAAGGCACAGCAATATAACTTATCAGTTCTCCTTTATCAGCTGTGGCCGCACGAAGTGTATAAGACATTAACCGTAATTCACCTTCCAGTAATTTAAAATTATTAACCCTTGCATCTTCGATAGCTTCATTCAATGTTGCTATCTGGCGGGATAATACACTATCCATCCCAACGGCCTTCATAATGTCAGCCCGAATCAAGTCGGGATTGCCGCTACCACATGCGCGGGCATGTAAAAGATAATCCATACTGATTAAGTCCTCACCGCTGGCCTTTGCTAAAAACAAGTTTGAATTCGTGCAGGCACTGGTTGTATCTTTTGTTTTTAAGTAGCTGTTAGCAAGCAAGCGATAAACACGTGGCCTAGGGTTATTTTGCGTTCCTGAGATAATCTGATTCGCTGTAGCAATAGCTTCAGGGTATTTTTCCTGCACAAATTCAGTCTGTGCTTTAAGATATAAATTCTCTACGCTTTGATCAGCCACAGCTATGTATTTGTCAGCAAAACCTGAAGCAGCAGCAAAATCTTTTTTGTATAAATTAAGATAGTATAGTTCAAAAAAAGCAGGTGCAAAGCGGGGGTCGGCGGCAATGGCACTATTAAGGTTTTCCACTACAGCGTCTGTGTTACGCTGCGAAGACCAAAGCATGGCTGCACGATACAAAGCCGGTGCAAAATTTCCTGCTTTCCTATAAGCTTGTATTGCATCGCCACCAATATGCTTTTTACGATACGCATTACCCAACGTCAGAAAAATATCAGGGTTGGTAGGTGCAGCCTGCGCAGCCTCATTTAACCTTGCAATCGCGTAATCTAAATCGCCAATTCTTTTTTCGTCTGTATAGGGCTGTACGTTAGCGCGGCCGATAGCATTTAAAATCAGGGGGTCAGGACCTTTTTTCCCTTTACTTGCTGCAATGGCCTGGTCAAACTGGGCACGGGCTTCTGCGCTTTTGCCTTCAATAATATTTATGTGGCCCATTCCTGCTAAAACCCACGGAGCGTTACCATTAGTTGCCAGCGTTCTGCTGTATAAAGCTTTGGCTCCGGCTACATCACCCTGGTCAATAAGCGTTTGACCTAACCAATAAACAGCTTCTAAATTGTTTGGATTAGCAGCTGTGAGCTTTTCAAAAACGGCACGGGCACTTTGGTATCGTTGGGCATAATAATTACTCACGCCTTCCTGCACTGTCTGCGCAATTGCATTAAGGGAGAATAATGCAGCAAGACCTAAAACGATAGCTGATTTCTTCATTGTTCTTTTTCTTTTAAGATTTAAAATTATTCTGTTTCGCTTAATCAATAGTTGTTAATATTATTCCAGCCTGGCGTCTCTGGCGTAAGAAGGTATAATGGCTGGAAACAAATAAGCTCTCCTGAAAATAAGTTGCCCCCGCTGCGCCTGTAAAAAATTTGCAAAATTGCGTGCCAGCCTGCTTTCTCTTTCCTTCAATACATATACCAAGTCTCTGATCAGCGGATATGTTTTTGTGTAAATCAGGTATTGCACCGGCCACACATAACCACCACTACTATCTGTACTCTCCAGGCGGGCGAGCTTTACTTTTTTCAGGTAAGAAAGTTGCGCCGTATCATCTGTATTTCCTATCCATCCTACACCGATAAAACCAACGGCAGCTTTAGTACGGGCCACATAATTAATTACGTCAACACTGCTTTGTGCGGCAGTAACATTAGCACCTAACTGTTGGCCACGAAGGACAGAGTCAAGCATAAACCGCACCGTACTTGTTGCTTTAACACCATCCAGAACAGGAATTAGGTTTTTGTTAGACTTTCCACTTAACAGGCTTCTTATTTCTTCTATCGTAAACATAGAGTCTGGGGCATCGGGATGAACAATAACAGCAATGGCATCATAAGCCACTGTTTGCGATTGCACCATTAATTTTAAAGAGTCGGCTATCAACGCTTTTTCCCTGGCGCTCGGGCCTCGTGTGGCAATAATCATCCGTACTGAATCAACTAAAAAATCCCTGAGACAATCCGCTTCAGGCTTATAGGTAACGATGATGTTGGCTTTCGGATAATCATTATGATATACCTGCACTTCAGCATCCAGTACCGGCTTAAAGCTTTCATCGCAGCTAATGTATAAAGTGCCGCTGTCAAACCGGTCATTTTCGGTGGGAGCAGCCTCGTTTTTACAGCCAACAAGAGCGAAAAAATAGAGCAGCGAAAAAAGCGTAACCCAAACGTTTCTGTTCATCAGTTATAATTCTTTTTATAGCCACGGTACATACGCCAGCCTCCGTAAATAACAAACACAACGCCAATTACATAATCCAATGCGGATGGATCCCTGCCGGCAATACGGATACCGAACTGGCGATATATAATAAAGAAAACACCAAAGCAAAAAAAGACAAAGCCCATAGTGTAATCCATTATAGACCGCATCTGGCTGCCCTGCTTTTTTTGCTTTTCCTGAAACTCTTCAATCATAAATTTTTATTGGGTCAGCAAGTTAAAACTTTTTCATTCTTCTGCTCCTACAAAGGTCACCGGTTGTGTAAATGATATGGCTACCGGCCGGCCGGCTTGCAAAGCAGGCATCCATTTGGGCATTCTTTTTAATACACGAATAACTTCATTATCAAATGCGGTACCGCCCGATTGTACAATTTGAAAATTGGTAACTACTCCATCCACATCTACGTGAAAACGAATGTTGACGATTCGCTTTTCGCCGTTTTCTAATTCTTGCGGCGCACGAAGATTGCCATTTAAAAACGCCGCCCATGCCTGCATACCCCCTGGAAATTGCGGTTGCTTATCAGGCTTGATTTCTTTAGGCGATTCTACTTTTGTAACCTCGGTTCCGGCCCCTGTGGCAACCGACTTTGCCGGCTCAACCCAACTTTTTATTTCAGGCCCGTCAACTGTTATGTCGGATACAACCGAACGTAGCAAATCATCTTGCGTAGTTAATGGCGGCACATCAGTATCAACCAATTTTATTTGCCTAAAGTCAGCAGATTTAAACTGTGTTGCTTTTGGTGGAGTAACTCTTGGTGGCTCTACTTTTGGATTAATTAGCGGAATGTTAGTAGTTGTAATGGTGTATTCATCATCTACAATAATAGAGCTTGCACCAAAATCAAAAAAACGGGGAAGAAATAAAAGGACAAAGAGAAAGCACATGGCGATTGCAAGAGCTTTTATCATTCGTACTCCATATTGTTTTCGTAAAGCATAAGCGCCATACTCTTTGTTACGATTATCAAACAAGATGTCTAAGAAATCAGATTGTAAAATTTGCTGGCTTGTCATGATGTGCAGTTTTCATTGAGAGAAGCAGACCTCTTTCTTTCCATAAGCTTTTTGAAAAATCAGTAAGGTCCTGATAACTTACTTTTGCCCTGCAAAAAATTACTGTGATGAAAATTTTAATGGTGTGTTTAGGAAACATTTGTCGCAGCCCGTTAGCAGAAGGCATTTTAAAACATAAGGCAAAAGAAACAGGCTTGAATTGGATGGTAGATAGCGCAGGCACTAACAATTATCATATTGGCGAGGCACCGCATAAGCTATCGCAAAAAGTGGCGAAGCTGAATGGCATTGATATTTGCAACCAGAAAGCAAGGCGTTTTGTAAAAGAAGATTTTGACCGCTACGATAAAATTTATGCGATGGCGGATGACGTGCTTGATGATATCAGGATGATTGCAAAAGAAAAGTACGATGCCTCAAAAGTGGAGCTCTTTTTAAACGAACTGCATCCCGGTAAAAACGCTTCGGTCCCTGATCCATGGTACGGCGAAGAGCCGGGCTTTCATGAAGTGTATAAAATAATTGACGAAGCTTGTGAAAGTATAATTAGCAAATATGCAAATGTGAAAATCAGCAAATGAAATGCGGTTATATCTGCAACTACGTGTAAACTTTAAATCTTAAACTTCTAATGAAACCTTCTCTTCCACAAGGCACCCGTGATTTTGGACCTGATGTTGTTCGTAAGCGACAATACATTTTAAACACTATTAAAAATGTATTTGAACTGTATGGCTTTCAACCGCTGGAAACGCCTGCCATGGAAAATTTAGAAACGCTGATGGGTAAGTATGGCGATGAAGGCGACAAGCTCATTTTTAAAGTATTGAATAATGGTTTGAGTGATGCAAAAAATAGTGAGAAAGCGAAGGTTGCTTTTGAAAATATATTGGGAGGAAAGAATGATGTTAACCTCACCGAACGTGCTTTAAAATATGATCTCACTATTCCATTTGCCCGGTATGTTGCGATGAATCATAGTCAACTTACATTTCCTTTTAAACGCTATCAAATACAACCCGTGTGGAGAGCAGACAGGCCGCAACGTGGCCGGTACCGCGAGTTTTACCAGTGCGATGCAGACGTGGTAGGAAG
>JAQBNG010000185.1 GCA_028288675.1 Flavisolibacter sp.
AGCGGCGGCAAGAATTAAAACAAAGGTAGGTTGATCACTTTTTGGCTTGTCCAGTATAAAGGAAAATGTCATTACGGACAAATTACGGACATTTTCAGAAACTATAACTACAAAAAAAGGAAATTAACTGACAAGATAAAACCTTGGCGCAGCACTTGTTTGTCAATGAAAGATGCAAAGTGGTTGATTTTAGTGGGTTGCATCGCAAAGCCTATTTATTCCAGTCCCGGGCACAAGCAAAATTTAAAACCCTTATCAGGCTTATGTTTGATGAGGGTTTTTCTTTTCAGAGGACATCTTAGGGACACTTAGGTCATTTTTAAATGTAAATATCAAAAGCTTTCTCATAGTTCGCAGGGAATCACTTTTAGGAGCTTGAAGCTCTTGATAGTAGTCATGCACCTTTGACAGCATGGTAAAAGTTGATCTACCAACCTATTTTGGCTAGTAAGACAGCAAAAGATTTATTTGATTCAATTCTATATTCAAGACCATAAGAATTCCTGATGTAAAAGGGGATAATATCTTTTTATATCCCACTACGAATTGCCTAGATTAAGGGGTCTATTTAAATAATAGCATTCAGTCCAGACTCCACAAAGTTTTCTAACAAAAGTTATCACTCTTCAAATTCGATGGGTACAGTTAGGCTCAATCCTTTTATAGTCAAGAACGGCTGTGGAGCACATAGCGAAGGATTCGATCGGCAAACGCATGGTACTCTTCGGTTCTAAAATACTGCTGCTTCTTCTCCTTGTTGATTTTCAAGTGCTTCTTTAGATCACTGCCTTTGTACTCTGTGCCTTTGTGATAAATCTTTACCGAATAACGCTGCGTTTTGTGCGGTTCCTGTTATTTTCATAATGGAGATTGTGGGAACTGTATTCAAGTAAGCGTTCGTTGCAAAGCTTCTTCTGGCCGTGTGGGTGGTAATTAGTTCAAACTTCCTGAATGTTTCTGTTACCCGCTTTCCTCCCTTGGTGGCTGTGATCAAAACTTCTGCGTCTATCTCTGCCATCTTTCCATGCTCCTTTAGGCACTCATTCATCTTTTGATTGCTATGCTATTGTGGGCAGATATCGTTTCAATTATTGTTACAAATAACCTTTATCTGTTATCGCGGCCATAACACGAGCGGAGCTTACTGGATGAGTGCCAAACAGTAATTAGAGAATTCAATCATGCTTATACTGTGTTTGCAACGATTATCAGCACTTTATACGTGATTGTTTATTCCCATTTGGGTTCGACTTTTTGATTTCTGTCAGGTAATGTGTCGCTACTTGTTTTATGAACCTGCGGTATATCATAGCTTCACATGCTCTATTTAGCCGGGATATATAAAAGATAGCCTTGTGCGAAGCCGTTCAAAAAGGCTCATGACGGTAAGGATACATTTTCAACCTTTGCATCCGATGTACACTGAGTCATAACTCGTCACAACCAAATGAACCCAAGGGTTTAAACATTTATACTCGCTCTTTCATTGCTTTGAAGCAGTGCAACAACATCCTCTCTTGTTCCTTGAAAGGGTCCTGAAGATTCAATATTTAAAGTAGCCATAGCCGCTGCAAACTCCCCGGCTTTTTGAATGTTCACACCCTTTATACGCTGGGATAAATAGCCTGCCATGTAGGTATCACCGCAGCCCGTAGCATCCTCCACTGAAACGGGATGGTAAGCAGGTATATTATAAAAAGCATTATCACGAAAAATAACAGACCCTTTGCTCCCTAACGTTATTATGACTTCTTTGACTCCCCACTCAAATAAAATTTTTGCTCCCTCATGAATGTCTGACTGGCCGGTTAACACTTCTATTTCATATTCGTTAGCTTTCAAAAAATGAATGTAGGGCAACGCCTCTCTTTTTGCAGGCCAATCCAATGCTTGAACATTATAATTTTCCACATGTCGTAAAAAACCCTGGACATCAAGGGAAATTTTTGCTTTGGAAGCTAATGACTTTATGAGTTCTGTCGGCATATCATCCCATAGCAAAGGTCCCAGATGAAAAACTTTAGCATTTACGTCATTCATTTGTTCAGCCGCAAACGGATCTGCTTTTTGTAATACCCGCTGTGTTCTGTGGTCCTGGTTCTCGCTATAGATATTTTCAAAATATAGAGTATATGCACTGGGTAATACTTTTACATCAATGCCTTTACTACGCAAGGCCGTTACAGCATTCATCTCGTTTGCAGCTAATGCTGTTACAAGTTTATACTGTACATCCATATTAGAAATAGCATTGGAAAAGTAGAAGGAAGTGCCCCCCGGCATATAAACCGGCGCTTTTGAAGTAACGATTTTGTCTATTGTAATATGACCAACGCAACAGATTTCATACTCCATTTTAATCGATAATTTTCAGTTTTTAAAATATCAAATGTAACTATCATCGCTTTTAAAAAAAGTTTGGGCGCTTAATTTAGCAGCCAGTTATGGCTAATGATGAAGTGAAACCAGAAGAATGTGCCCTATGTAAAAAAAATTCATATAGGGCAAAGTTCTTTAAATTATCTACACATCGCTGTATGCACTAGAGCCGCCATCTACAGCTATAATGCCCAGCCCTAATTGAATAAAACCTGATGTTGGTGGCAGATTATTTTATCAACGCCACCTCGGTACCTCTTGTACTTATTTCTTTTGACTTTTTAATATTTACGTCTGATTTTGTTAAGAGCCTGATGAGTCCCAAATCAATTTTTTCTTTTGTGTTTTCAATTTTATCAGCAATGATCATCAACAAAGTCCTTTGCATCATACGCCGGTAGTTCCTGCCGCTTGTCGGTTGAAGAAATAATAGGAATCACCAAAATTGACTGCTGTATTGAGCTGCTTTTGATAAACTGAAATTCATGTCGGTCCTTTTTACTTTTTTACTTCGCATTGCTGCTTGCCGGTAAACAGCTTTTCTTTTTCTATCAGTCTTTCCAGTAATACGGCCTGGTTTTTTGCTCTTATAAAATTCTGGCCGTAATACTTTGCGCCGTAATACATATCGTTGTTCAAATAATCAGTCAGGAACCGTAGTGCCTGCATATAGATCATGAACTTACCGGCATAGAAAAAATGATCCTGCTCCTGCCCGGTGAGTTCGCCCTTCATCTCGTTATAGTATCCCTGCACGATGGCTTTATAAAATTCTTCTCTTACTACAATCTTCTCAAAGTCCACTTCTTCTTCACTTACAGGTGAAACATACGTGCGGATCATATCGCCAACATCAGAGATAAAATAGCCGGGCATTGCCGTATCAAGGTCAATGACACAAATGCCTTTATCGTTTGAAGCAAAAAGTACATTACTGATCTTGGTATCGTGATGGGTTATTCTTAACTTAAAATGTGGATTTTGTTTAAGTTGGTTGTATTCACTAACAATTGCAGCATGACCGTTCAATTGTTTAATAAGGTCTTGCGATTCATGAATGCGCTGTTTATTGCCTTCTTGCAAAGCACTACAAAACTGCCTGTATCGTAGATCAAGATTGTGAAAATCCGGAATGGTGATCTTTAACTGGCTTACATCAAAGCCTGATAGCAGGCGGGTGAATTTTCCAAATTGTGAAGCCCCTTCAAAGGCCTGCTCGGGAATTTGCACTACATCTTTGGAATGTGAACCGGGAATGAAGGGAAACATTCTGAAAAATCCTTCATCTTTCAAATAGAACATCTCCTTTCCGTCACTGGAGGCAATGGGTGCAGCAAAACAATAATCAGGATGATGTTGCTTTAAATAATCTGCAATGAGCCTGATATTATGCGCAATATTTTCGGGTGCTTTAAAAACATTTTCATTCACCTTTTGCAAAATGTATTCTTTGCCTCCTGTCACAATTTTCCACGTATGATTTATAAGCCCTGTGCCATAAGGTGTAACATCTGCATCATCATCGATCCCGTAAGCTTTCAATACAAATTGCATCATTAGCAAAATTTATGAATGGTGATACCTGCCCTTTTATTACTCATCATCAGTATTCATCATTAAGCGCAAACACCGGCTTCCTGTGCATCCATTGGCCGCCGGTAAAATCAGGAAATTCAATTGTTTCATGTCCCAGCTCAATTGACTGTTCGCTTAGCGGCGTAATAGCACTCCAGGCGGCAGCATCATATACATCCATCGGCGTTGGGGTTTTGCGCTTGATAGACTCAATAAAAGAATGGATCACAAAAAAATCCATTCCGCCATGCCCTGCCCCTTCCGTATCCTTGCTCCATCTTGCCCACAAAGGATGGTCATACTTATCCAGCCATTCTTTTGCCCCGTCCCACTGATGCGGCTTTGCCGATTTTTCCTGTATATAAATGCTCTTATTTACGTCCATCCATAAGCCTTCAGTACCCTGCACACGAAAACCTAATGAATATGGTCGTGGAAGATTCGTATCATGCTGCAATAAGATCGTTTCTCCATTGGCACAATCTATTGAAGTGGTTACTACATCGCCTAGTTTGAAGCTCACTTTTGCATTGGGATGGGCCTCTCCTCCTTTTTTTACAATGTGATTATGCAATCCTCTTGACTTAGAAGAAAAAGAACAAAGTGAAATAAAACGATTGCCGTGATTGATGTTGATGTAATTAGCTATTGGGCCGATACCGTGTGTAGGATACAGGTCGCCATTACGATGAACAGAATGGGCTGTGCGCCACCTGGCTTCGGAGAACCCATTCTCACCAAATTCCACTCCACCGCCATATGGATGAACACCATCGTTGAATTTCACTTCACGAAGATCATGCTGGTAGCCTCCCTGCAAATGAACCATCTCGCCAAACAATCCTTGCCGCACCATATTGAGTACAGCCATCACATCACGGCGATAACAAACATTCTCCAGCATCATTACATTGGCGCCGTATTTTTCTGCAGCCTTTACTACATCCCAATGATCCTGTAGTGTAATGCCGATAATCACCTCTGAACCGACATATTTAATTCCTGCATCAAGCGAACCAATTATCATGGACTTATGCCACTCCCACGGCGTAGCAATGATGACTCCATCTAGTTTTTCCATCTCCACCAGTCTCTTCCACGCATAATTATCACCGGTGTAAACCTGCGGCATCTTCCTTCCGCTCTTTGTAATGATTTCTTTAGCGGTGGCAAGCATGACATCACTTACATCGCAAATAGCAACAAGGTCAACATCAGCTCTTCTTAATAAAAGCTCAAGATGATTCTGGCCACGAAGGCCTGTACCGATAATGGCCATTCGCACTTTATTATCCGCAGCTCCCAAAGCAAATAAACCTTTACCTGGCATGGCAAATGCGGCTGTTGTAAGCGCTGTGTTTCTTACAAATTCTTTTCTATTCATATTGAGGATTATAGGTGATGGGAATTCTAAAAGTAGGAACATTATATATGGCAAACAGGTGCAAAAAGCTGTTCATAGGTTTGAGTCACTAAAAAAGAAAACCCTAATCCATTTTTTTGAACATAACTAGTGGCTTATCGGCCCCTGCCTTCGCAACCGGAGATGATTGACAACGGATCTTCAATTATCACTTGCCGGGCAAGTAGTTTAGTACCGAAATTTCATCTTAGGAAACCCATTGGCATAACCGAGCGATAGCACCTTCGATGTACCGAAGGTTCATGAATGGACGTGAAGACGAAGTGCGTAGAAACATAAGAAACAAATACTTAGTAGTTCAACGAATCAAGTGAAGGATACCGGATAAGAGTCGAACCAGTTATTACAGGATTCAAACAACCTATTATTGAAGCCAATTGATTGAAAATTATATAAGGGATTTCCTTTCATATCATTAAGTGGCTCGGCTTTTTAAAATTGTTCGGTGATTTATTCTTTTATTATAATGAAAATAACAGTGTAATTAAAAGTGTGAATGAACTATACAGACCATAGCGAGCACTTTCAAGAACGACTGCTTTCAACTTTATATTTCAACCATCCAACGTCAACGCCCAGTTGCTTCACATCGGTTACATGCAACCGGAAAGCGGAGTTCTTCTGCAAGTATTCACTTACTTCAAAAGTAGTTGGTGATTTTTGTGTACCATCTGCTATTGGTATAATCAATAGGCTTAATTCATCAATTAAGCCTCATTAAGTAAAGAACCGTTGATATGACTTCCTCCCTCTAACATTATTGTTTGAATAGGAAACAACTCCGCAAGCTGGTTCAATGCCACTTTGAATTCAAGTTCTTCTTTACCCGCAAAAATGTAGGATATCCCTTTTTGTTGCAGGTAATACAAGTACTCATCGCTAACTGCCTCAGTAAGTACTTCAATGATATGATCACCACCAATCTCGTTGTCATCCCATCCCAACTTGCCTTTGCCATCTACAGCAATAGCAAAGGATGTAGCCTCTTTATTTCCAACGAAAGGCTCTTGCAATAGGGTTTTCCGGCTTTATCAGTTCGGGTTTTTCTCCTTGTGTAAAATCCTTCTCCATCGTTAGCCTGCCAACCATCCATGCCTGGCTTTTGAAAGACTCATGGCATCTTTCGTAAATAGGAGAAAAGCTTTTATCTGCTCCTTTCCTCCCCAATTAGCAGGAATAATTCTGCCGTCCACTGACGACATCATATAGCATATATTACACGAGGACTCTTCATTGTTATTCAATATTTTTTAATAAAAAAATAAAGCACCTACTAACTCAATAGTCAGAGTACATGCAGGTAAAC
>JAQBNG010000188.1 GCA_028288675.1 Flavisolibacter sp.
TAAGTAAGGTAAGTTTCAGATATTTTTGAAGCAACAACCACGACAGATATTCCTGTGCCTTTCTTTTTTTTAAAAGTTGCAGCAGCTTCCAAACTTTTAGTACCAGCCAAATACCGGCGGCAATGTAAATTGTATCACCCACGCTAAAGGGTATCCATCCTAAAACAGCCCTGAGGGTTTTAGAAACAGGGCCATAAATTCCATTACTATAATATTGTTCCACCCACCTTTCATTCAGGGAAAACATTTTTACCAGGAAGGCTATGAGGAAGAGCAAAAGAAGTTTGCGGTCGCGGAGAAAGCTTTTGAACATGGTTTTTGCAGGGCTATTCGTTAAAATCTTTGCCCAAAATACTTCAATTAAGGGGTTTTCCTTTACTTTCGCAAACTCTTAAATTGAAGTCATGAGCAGCAGGCGGGAATATGAGATAGCTTTTGTTGGACTAAAGCCCGGGGCTCATGAATTTGATTATGAGATAACACAAAAATTCTTTGAAGAGTATGGTGACCAGGACTTTTGGGACTGCAATGCTACAGTAAAGCTGGTGCTGGAAAAGACAGCCAACTTTATGATATTGCGTTTCCAGGTTGGGGGTACACTCAAAGTAGTTTGCGACCGTTGCAGTTCTAACCTTCCGCTGGGTTTGTTTGAAGACTTTACCGTAACCATTAAGTCGGCAGAGAACCCTGAAGAAATGAATGATACGGAAGAAGACCCTGACGTATTTTACATTTCCCGTGGTGAAAGTCACCTGAATGTAGCACCAATGATTTACGAGTTTGTAAACCTGAGTGTGCCTATGCAAAAGGAATGTGAGTACGAAAATATGGATGGCCCTCATTGCGACGAAGCTGCGAGAGAAGTTTTGAACAGAATGAAAGAAGATGCAGCGGGTAAAGAAAACACATTGTGGAAGGGCCTGGAGAAGTTTAAAGGCCTGGAAAGCGAAGATGAAAAGTTAATGGGTTAACAAAGATGAAATCGTATAGATCGCTGATAAGAATTACAGAACGTACAAGGGAGTGACACAACAGGCGATGCTATAAAATACAAAAGCTGGTAACATAAAAATATTCTTCAAAACAATTTGTTTCGGGGAAAGAACAACAATAAATAATCTGAATTAAAATAACTGAGTTATGCCAAATCCCAAACGGAGACATTCGCAGCAAAGAAGCGCCAAGCGCAGAACACATTACAAAGCTGTACCCGCTACTCTTTCTACTGATAGCGCAACGGGTGAGTTGCATGTACGCCATCGTGCCCACGTAAGCGAAGGTAAATTGTACTACAAAGGCCAGGTTGTTGCAGAAACGTCGCCAATTAAAAGATAAGCGAAACCATTTTTTTGCACCATCCATTCTCCCCCTTGCGGCGGGATAATGGATTTTTTATTTGGTCAACATGAAGATAGGCATTGACACGATGGGCGGCGACTTCGCTCCCATAGAAGCGATAAAAGGAGCAAAAGATTATTTAGCCGGCAATAGTGATGCGCAGTTATTTTTAATTGGCGATGAAGAAAAGATAGGTCCTTTACTTACCGAATACTCATTACCCGCTGAAGCCTGCACTGTAGTTCATGCGCCGCAGGTGATTGATATGCACGAGCATCCCATAAAAGCTTTGAAAGAAAAACAACAGTCTTCCATTGCAGTTGGCTTTGGCTTGCTGGCAAAAAATAAAATTGATGCCTTTATCAGTGCCGGCAATACCGGTGCTATGCTGGTGGGTGCTATGTACTCCCTGAACCCTGTTGAAGGCGTTCTACGGCCTACTATTTCTACTATAATTCCAAAAGAAAATGGCGGCACAGGTTTGCTGCTTGATGTAGGCTTGAATTCCGATTGCAAGCCGGAGCAACTCAACCAGTTCGCTATTATGGGCAGCGTATATGCTCAAAATATTCTAGGAATTGAAAATCCTCGTGTAGCCCTCATTAATATAGGTGAAGAAGAAGGTAAGGGCAACCTGCTGGCACAAGCTGCTTATGCCCTGTTAAAAGTTAACAGGCATATTAATTTTATCGGCAATGCCGAAGGCAGGGATATATTTATTGACAAAGCCGATGTGCTCGTGTGCGATGGGTTCACCGGCAATATTATTTTAAAATTGGCTGAAAGCTTTTATGAGATCACACAGCGTAAAGGCATTAATCATGAATACCTCGACCGGTTTAATTTTGAAAATCACGGCGGTACGCCCGTGTTAGGTGTTTCAAAACCAGTAATCATTGGTCATGGGATTTCTAAAAGCAAAGCGTTTAAAAACATGATCATCCTGGCGCAGCAAATGATTGAAAAAGACATTTTAGGAAAGCTGAAATCAGAATTAGAAAATTAAGGCGACAATTTTTTGGCTGCAATAAGCATCACCCCTATTTTTGCACTCCTTTTAAAGGAAGATCTTGTAGCTCAGTTGGTAGAGCAATACACTTTTAATGTATGGGTCCTGGGTTCGAGTCCCAGCGGGATCACAGAGTAACATATCAAAAGCCTTGTAAATCAATAATTTACGAGGCTTTTGTTTTTTAGGGACAACACTTCTCGTTCCTTATAAATTTACCGTATTTCTTTACCGGTAAGCTTTACTTACCCTTTATAGTATGTTTGATGAGGTAACAAGTTGAAGTAGAAGTTGCCATAATCCTTCCTAAATACGTGGTTAGTGAATAGTTTCACAATCAGCCATAATAAAAGCCTGGTCATTCCTTTGATACATTCATACCAGCAATAAGCTTCTACGATACTCTATAAGAATAACTCCTACCCTTTTTGGGTTATGCTGTTGGTAGCTATTTTGTTGCAGCTTATATTTATCCCTACTTCATGAACCAAAACCCGGAACAGCTTGCAAGAGATGAAATAGACCGGCAACTACTTGCTTGTGGCTGGATGATACAGGATAAAAAAACGTTCAACCTTTCTGCAAACATTGGTGTAGCTATTCGTGAGTTCCAAACATCGGTTGGCCCTGCTGACTATGTGTTGTTTGTAAATGGAAAACCTGTTGTACTGATTGAAGCCAAGCGGGAAGAAGAAGGTGTACGGCTAACGATGCATGAAGATCAATCCACTGAGTATGCTTCTGCCAAACTTAAATACATCAATAGCGATCCACTCCCTTTCGTGTATGAAAGCACAGGAGAGCTTACCCGCTTTACTGACTACAAACAACAACAAATCGTTCAGGAAATAGAAAGCCGCCTTAGTGTTTGTGATAAGATAGAAGAAACAATAACAGCCAGCTTAAAACAGGCAGAGGCTTTACGACAAAGTATTTTAAAAAAGCGTTTGAAGGGAAATTAATTTAGGACACACATTTTTTGTATGGCATTAATTCAATTGCTTAGTGGAGGTTTTTTTTGCGAAGAGTCACCTCCACCTTTTAATACAAGAGTGTTTGGCGCAAAATCAGCATCCATTTCATGTCCACGCATCAAATCATATCCGAAGTATGGTTGTTCTGCAATACCCTCAGGGATGATGGTGTTGGCTACGGCGATTACCTGGAGCAACTTACTTACCAAGAGATAAAACATCTTTAGATCTTACGTGGCTGAAGGATAAATCACTTGCTGATTTGGATAACCTGCCCGACCCTGATGTGTTGGCAGAGGAGATAGCAGAGAACCTGGCAAGTGCGTTGGGAAGTTTTAGAGAGATTATTGCGCAATTGAAAAAGTAAATATTTATTGGACTCATCATGAAAGAACAAATCCCGGATTTCCAATCCATTATGCACCCGATTCTCGATTTGCTCGGAGATGGGCAGCCGCACACATCTCAAGATGTTTTAGCCCAACTTGCAAAACGGTTTAACCTTACTGATGAACATTTGCTGGTTATGGTTCCTAGCGGTCAGCAACCATTATTCAAGAATCGGGTCACCTGGGCGATCAGCTATTTAAAAAATGCCGGATTACTGCAGTATGCGAAACGTGGTGTTTATCAAATTACCAAAGATGGTCAGGCAGTTTTACAGGAGGGGATAAACTACATCAACCTCGCATACCTAAAAAAATTTGATGCCTACAAGGCATGGCAATCCACCTTTGCCCAAGCTGAAGAAAAAAATACAGCAATCGTTGCGGAGGAAATACTTAAAACGCCGGAAGAACTCATAGGCGAGAGCCTTGCTCGTGTAAATGATAAGATTGCTACTGACCTACTCGAGATCATTAAAAGCAAAACGCCAGCGCAATTTGAAAAGCTTGTGTTGTTGTTGCTGAATGCTATGGGTTATGGCATGATGGAAGAAAAAGCTTTTGAAGTGGTTGGCAAATCGGGTGATTATGGTATTGATGGCATTATTTACCAGGACAAGCTTGGCATTGACCGCATTTATGTGCAGGCAAAAAAGTGGAACGACAACAAAATCCAGTCAAAAGAGATCCGGGATTTCATAGGGTCTTTAAGTTTGCGGGGTACAAACAAAGGCGTGTTCATCACTACTTCTCAGTTTACTGATGATGCATTGCGAACGGCCTCCATGAATCCGCAAAACACAATTATTCTTATTGATGGCAAAAAGCTAACTGATTTTGCTATTCAGTTTAATGTGGGTGTACAGGTAAAGAAACAATACGAATTGAAAGACGTTGACCAGGATTTCCTTGATGAATTGTAGCAACCAGGCAGTTGGAAGCAGAATGTTTACATATGTGTGTATCGACACACTTATAAGCCAAAAGGGTTAGCGCAAATTCAAAAGAATGCAAACAACAATCCGCTGATTTCTGAGAGGCACTAACACGGTCAATGATTTAAGTAGCAACCAAAGAACCGAGGCGTCCACCGGCCATTGCATAAAAGCTATAAGGTGAGACACATCGGGGAAGGAGAAGGCTCGATTAAAGCCAACTTTTTATCGGTTAAACCAAAACACTTGCCCTTGACCACACCACCACGAAAACCGGCTTACATTCGTTTATACGATCGGCGTTACAAATTCTTTATTATTTTAGGTGCATGTTTTTTGTGACCAGACTGCTTGCTTTTCTGTTGCTTTCGATTTTTCTTGTTTATCCTGCTTTTGGGCAGGCGGGGGAGCAACTGGATCGGGCAGTGCTGGATTCTCTTTATGCCCTTTCTCTAAACAATAACAGGTCTATCGCCGTAAGTCAACTGCCTGTTTCCAGTGATTGGGTGCACCCGCCGCAAACCCGATCCCGTCGTCAATCTCATGTAAATGAGTTTTTCAGACAGACTGCTACTTGCTACGACACCTCACGAAGGTTTTATTTGGCCAACGATTCTTTGTTTTTTTATCCCCGAGATCCGGTAGTAACAAAAGATGGAAACCTGCTTATTACGGGTCAATGCGGCAAAAAAAATCCGCCTTATTATAATGGTGGTTTTCTGATCAAGACCGATACCTACGGCAATGTGCTCTGGGGCCGTACTTATGACAGCCTTGGGCATAAAGGTTATTCATACGTCAATTATGTTCAGGTGATCGAACTGAAGGATGGCTCTTTGGTTATGGTGGGCAGAACTAATAACCCGGTTACTGGCAATGATGACATAATTGTTACCAAAACAACCAATGCTGGGGTGATCATCTGGAACAAGACTTACAAATCACGATTATGGACCTCCGGAAACAGTAGCACTGCTTACTTCTCCGTGCAAGAAATCAAACAGGATCCTTATTCAGGTGACTTGTTTATTTGTGGAAACTTCTGGAGGCAGGGCAGGGCAGTCATGCGGCTGAGTCAGTCGAGCGGCTCCCTTATCTGGAGCAACACGTACCAATACAGCAACGGCGTAACCATGGTTCCTGACCGTGCTTTTGGTCTGGATTTTACTCCCACGGAAATCCGGTATTTTGGCCGCTTCCTGGTCAACAATACATACCTCAGCATTCATCGGCTTGACCGAAATACAGGCGATACGTTACAGACGAAGGTGCTGCGCATTGGTGCGCCTGCCACAAGCAAAATGGAATTCCTGACCGGAGAGCCTGTGACCGTCTTAGCCAATGGAAATTATGCCATCAGCGGGGGATGCTATGACGGTTACCCCACGGGACTGCCCACCACAGTGCCTCTGCACCAGGCGGCTGTTGTGGAGTTGGATCAAAATTTCAATTTCGTACGTGCCTTCAGCTTTCGAAATTTGTACACATCCAATACATATAATCCGCGTGTCTCTATCTTTCCGGATGGCTCTGGGATGTTTACAATGAGGTGGCTGAACAACGGCAATGCTGGAGAAGTTTGTTATGTACAATCAAAAGGCGGCCTAATTACCAAACAACGAAAACAACAGTACATTGGGGAAAGCGTTCCGGGAATGAACCGTGTAGCACGGCCCGTTGATGGCAGCGACGTGATGGTTGATCTCTCGTGGGATGGAGTCGCTGATAACGCAAAACTTCACTTTCTAAAGTTGCATACTACCGACACAAGTTCCACTTGTCTCGGTATTGACGACACAGCAACCTTTGTCCAGTGGTTTACGTATGTGCCTGCCCTATATCCATTAGATTCCATCGGACGAAATGTCTTTCAGGAGAATTTGCCCAAAACTATCATGGCGCAAGAAGTATCGTTCGGATTTCAACCGGGCTGCGAACAAGTGGCGCATTGCGATTCTTTGCAACTAGTGGCGCCTGTTACCTCTGTCTGTCTCGGCCAATCGCTTCAGGTGACAATTCGGAAAAATGAGGGGTGTGGTGCGCTTGCGCCTTTGGTGTATAACACCTCTGCGGTCAATTCGGTTATACGACTAAATGACTCCACTTTAAGCTTGCAATTCAACACGGTATGGTCAGGCTATATTTATGCGAGCATCCAAGGTTGTAAAGAATTGAAGGATTCCTTATTTATACAGGTGCTTCAGTCACCAACCGTATTGAACCTTGGTCCTGATAAATCTTTATGCCCAGGCAATACCATCCTGCTCAATGCCCTCAGCGGTTATGCTTCCTATTTGTGGCAAGATGGGTCTACGGATTCAACATTCACTGTGACGCAGCCTGGGCTTTACCATGTTTCTGTCAGCAATGCATGCGGTGGTGTGTACAAAGACTCGGTGCATTTCACAGCAGCTCCGCCAATTCCCTTTGACATCGGTCCTGATCGAACGAAGTGCAACCATGATACAATTCAAATAACAGCACCTTCAGGCTTTTTAAATTTTTCTTGGAGTAACAGCTATAACATCAGCTCTACGACAGCACAAACAGTGGTGGTCAATCCCTTAGTCGATACATCTTATCATGTGAGGGCTGAAAAAACGCCAGGTTGTTTTGCCTATGATACTGTAAGAATTACAGTTAGCCGATCACCGCCAATTAATTTAGGATTAGATAAAAGCTTTTGTTTGGGTGACAGTGCCGTATTTACTGCGGGAAGTGGTTTTCAAAGCTATAGCTGGAGCAATGGACAAACATCACCACAAATCGTAGTAAAATCAGCCGGGCAGTATTCCGTTATTGGTACTACAGTTGAAGGCTGTAAAAGTTTTGATACAGTAAAAGTGACAAGTGTATATCCATTACCTATTGTGAGTCTTGATCAAGCCACTGCTATCTGCCTTGGAACCAGTAAAACACTGGCCGCAGGGAACTTCTCTTCTTACCAATGGAATACAGGAGCCACCACACCTACTCTTTCCGTAAATAGTATCGGCGTATATGCTGTTACCGTTATCGATGCTAATAGCTGCATAGGAAGTGATACAACAGCTATCACTACGCTTTATCCTTTACCTGCCGGCTTCTTACCAATAGATACATCCATTTGCTCCTATGGTAGTTTACAACTTAAGCCCACCACTTTTTATAAGACTTACCTATGGAGCACCGGTGCCGTCAGTCCTTCGGTAAGCATTACACAACCTGGCTTTTACTGGTTAGAGGTAAGAGATAACAATACGTGTAAGGGTAAAGATTCTATTGTTGTCAGTCCCAAAGATTGCCTGAAAGGCTTTTATGCGCCAACCGCTTTTACACCCAATGGCGATAACAGAAATGACGTGTTTCGTCCCCTATTATTCGGCAATGTAAAAAATTACCAGTTCACGGTTTATAACCGCTGGGGGCAAATAGTTTTTCAAACCAAAGAGCTGCAAAAAGGATGGGACGGCAAAGTGGGAGGTGTACCACAACAAAGCAACGCCTTTGTATGGACCTGTAGCTATCAATTTGAAGGCGAAACACAAAGAACGGAAAAAGGCAGTGTGATGGTGATAAGATAATTATTCTTATATCACTAACCTCCACAAGTTCACTCTCTTGTCATCATAAAAATAAACATGGGCTGGAATAACTGATAGACGTCATTTAATTTAATAAGGTTCGAGTCCTGACAGGATCAGGGCAGGAAAAGGGTTTGAAGCTGTCTCAAATTTCTCCTTCACTTTTTACCATTTTTAGGTATTTACTTCATGTCCCTCGGAATGACATTCATAACCTCAGGTTATATGTGTAAACGCTCCGGAACTGGTAAGTTAGTGCAGTTGTTGATGAAGAAACAGATGCAATGGAAGCATATATAAAAGATTAAATCATCTCACCAATTTCATTCGGTGACTAAAACAATTTCCTGCGGGATAGGAATGAAAGTCAATGCGGTTAGCATATCCCAACTGAATTTTTTTTTCAATCTTGTTTTGGTTCCCGCTCTTATCTCCGTGTGAACTTAGACTTATAAAGCATACTATTTATGTTTTTTCTTTTCCAAAAAAGGAAGCCTCCGTGACTTCTCAATTCTTTATTTCAACTAACTTGTTACTATGCGATTCTTATTCACCGGTTACTTATTCATGATAACACTTTTATCAATTAGTCAAACAAAAAAGCCTTTCCGCATTGCTATCGATGGCCTTACACATACCCACGTGCATGGACTGCTTGGAAGGGCAAAGGATGGTGATATTGAGATTGTTGGCATCGCGGAAAAAAACCGTGAGCTCGCCGAGAGATATTTGAAACAATACGGTCTTTCCCTCACACTGCTTTACCCTTCTTTATCAAAGATGCTGGAAACGGTAAAGCCAGAAGCAGTTGCTGCTTTTAATTCTATTTATGAACATCTTTCAACAGTACAAGCCTGCGCTCCAAAGGGTATTCATGTGATGGTGGAAAAACCGCTGGCTGTCAGTTTTGCTCATGCAAAAGAAATGGAAGCATTGGCATCAAAACATCATATTTTTTTACTCACTAATTATGAAACCACCTGGTACGGCAGCAATTACAAAGCCTATGATTTGCTTGACTCTTTGGGAGGCATAAGAAAGGTGGTAGTGCACGATGGTCACCAGGGGCCAAAAGAAATAGGCGTCAATAAAGAATTCCTTGAATGGTTAACAGATCCTGTTATGAATGGGGGCGGCGCACTTACCGACTTTGGATGCTATGGTGCCAACTTGATGACATGGCTTATGAAGGGTGAAAGGCCGGCCAGTGTGTTTGCTGTTACACAACAATTAAAACCAGAAGTTTATCCAAAAGTAGACGACGAAGCCACTATCGTCCTTACGTATCCAAAAGCGCAGGCTATCATCCAGGCTTCCTGGAACTGGCCCTATAATAGAAAAGACATGGAAGTTTATGGGCAGCGGGGCTATGTTATTGCCGATAGAAAAGGGATCAAAATAAAGCCGTCTTCCACCGAGGCCGAGATGGTGAAAGTTGTTCCTTCCAGGGAATATCCCTATCATGACCCTTTCGCCTATCTCGCGGCTGCTGTTCGTGGTGAAATCAAGGTTGCTGACAACGACCTATCTGCACTGAAAAACAACATGATTGTAGTTGAGATCCTGGAAGCGGCTAAACAATCAGCACGAACAGGAAGAAAGATTGAATTCAAATAATTTCAATTGAAGTGCTACAAATGTTTGGATACGATGATGCTTTTAAAATAATGATGTGGGCTTAGGGATTTAGCTCATTTTTTTACGTTTCCCATAATATGGTTAGAACTGCTCGTGATTGTATTTACAATCAATGGCTAGATGATTACGGCTACTTATTATAGTCCTTAAAGCTTTGTTGGGGCCGTATATCATAACCTGCTACTGGGTTCTTCATTCCCGTCCACCAGTTTGCCGGTTCAACCCGCGTGATGTTTATAGCTTTCGCCGGCGAGGTTATTAAAACAACTGCAATAGAAAGCAGGACGGTATATAAGCTTTCTTCATTATTAAGTTTTATGAAGTGAATGCTCTCGTCTTAGTTTTTATAAACCATATAGGAATAAGGTTCGAGTGTAATGGAAGTTTTTAAAGTGGTTCTGCCTCCGTTAAATGCATCTTTCCAGGCAGTGTTTACCAAAGTTGCAGGCACCATATAAGTAACTTGTTTATTTCTCAAATTGGATAAAACCAACACCTTTTCGGTTCCCTTTATTTTAGTAAATACACATACATCATCATCGCTGTATGATGTTAGCAGCCCTCTTCTTATTGCTTCGCTCCTATTTCTAAAAGCGATGATCTTTTTATAGTCCGCTGTTATATCCGGATTCTTAAGTGTCCAGTCAACTTTGGTAGAGGTAAAAGGAAACGTCAGCCTATATGGTGTTCCTATTTCCTGCCCATTGTATATCATAGGAATTCCTTTCATGTAGGCAACCACCACAAAAGCCGCCATTGATCCCGTCTTTCCTCCAAACAGGTCCAGGGGTGTTCCGTCGGAACCATTAACATCATGATTGGTCAGGTATCTTACCATTGCCTGGCCCTCTTCAACTGTACCCCTGTAATCTCTTATGTTCAGCGTATCAATTGATCGTACAGATTTATTTCTGCTATAAATATTTTTTAAGTTGCCAAAGAAGCTGAAGCCGAAATTGTAATCAAATCCTGCAGCAAAGTGTTCAGGCCGGCTTCCCTCAGCTAGCATTAATAACTTATGAGTAGTGATAGTTTTCATCGTATCCAATGCCTGTTTCCAAAAATCAATAGGCGGACCGTCAGCAAAGTCACAACGAAAGCCATCGATATTGGCTTTATACACCCAGGCCTTCATCGATTTAATAAGACTTAGACGCATATCGCTATTCTTAAAATTTAGCTGGGCTACATCTCTCCAGGTCCTTGGGTATTTGATATTTCCGGCGGTGTCCAGTTCATAAAAAGATTTGTTAGTTATCCAGGGATGATCCCAGGAAGTATGATTGGCAACAATGTCGATCAGCACAGCCATTTTTCGTTTATGCGCACCATCTACAAGGGCACGCAAATCATCCAATGTTCCGAATTCAGCACCCACAGAATCATAATTTCTTGTAGCATAGGGGGAGTTAACAGACTTAAGTACACCAACCGGAAAAACCGGCATTAGGTAAATTACATTTACGCCCAGTTCCTTTATAGAATCTAAACGGGCAGTAACTCCCTTTAAATCTCTGGTGTCGCTAAAGGAACGCATATTCACCTGGTACATGGTAACATCCCGGCGATCAGGTACATCCTTAAATGGTTTGCCGTATTGAGGCGGATATGGCTCGCCTGGTAACATTTGAGCAAACGAAATTGTTGTATTGAAACACAATACCAGGGTGCTGAATAAAATGCCTGTAATTTTTTTCATGCTATAGGATAGATTATTTGAAGAGTAATGGTGCAAGCTTTGCCAGGTATATTCTCCAGTTAGCCCATGTATGGCCTCCACTGCTTTCATAAGAAGTATAGGGAACTCCATTCTTGTCAAGCGATTTTTGTAAAGCCTTATAAGTGTCCATCAGCCTGTCATCAACGCCGCATGCAATCCAGTATAACCTGACCCCATTTGCTTTAACTGCCTGCAACCGTTTATCGAATGTTGAATCCGGATTTCTTGCGCCCATGCTGAAAACAGCGACATATCCAAACTTATCCGGGTTGTTATTTGTAATGGTGATAGTATGTCCGCCTCCCATTGATAATCCTGCAATAGCGCGGTTGTTCTTGTCTGTTAGTGTCCTGTAGTTTTTTTCAATATAAGGTACTACGTCTTTGACAAGGCTTGTTTCAAACTTGCCGGCATAACTTGAACGATCAGCGGGAGGAGTTCCGTTTTCCACAGGATCATCCCCGGGTGCTGCACTTTGAAATGCATTCCCATTTGTCATAACCACAATCATCGGTTTAGCTTTCCCTTCGGCAATAAGGTTGTCCATTATATACGGTGCCCTTCCAAGAGTTGTCCAGGCATCTTCATCTCCACCGGAGCCATGTAACAAGTAGAAAACGGGATATTTTTTACCGCTTGTTTCGTAACCCGGAGGAGTATAAACATACACCCGCCTGGTAAGTCCGATTGCCGGGGATGGATACCATACTTTTGAAAGCGTACCATGAGGAACATTCTTTACACCATATAAATCAGAAGCAATACCATTAACGAGCAGCATGCTTTCGTTTCTTCTTCCATCACGCTTAACAACAGGGTTAGATGGGTCAATGGTTCTCACTCCATCTACTACAAACGTATAACTGTACAATTCAGGAGCAAGAGGCCCTAATGTTATAGACCATACGCCACCGGTGTCTTTTTTAAGTTTGCGAGGTTCGCTTCCTCCTGCGACCGGCACTGAGTCAACAGAGAGAGAAACCTCTTTAGCCTCGGGTGCTCTAAGACGAAAAGTAACCGAATTATTGGAACCAATTTCAGGTGAAACAAACACGGTTCTTGTGGCGGGTGGAGTATTAGCCGGGGCCTGTGCTGTAACATCAAAAGGAACCATCGCGATAAGAAAATAAAAGCTGGCAACAACCCTTATCAAATAATTTTTAATCTTCATAACTAAGTTTTAAATGAATCATTTTACGTCTGATATCGAGCTCTCTTTTTTTATCGTACAACTGATGCGATTGCTATTTGTTCTATTTTCCTAATTCCAAAATATAGGCTCCTCTTGCAGGTATAGAGAGAGAAGTTTTTATGTCAACATTCTTTCGTGTTATTACATCTTTTCCAAATGTGTTCGTACCAATAGCATCTTGAAAACGTTCCATCGTAATTGTTTTATCAGCGTTAGTTCCGTTTAGCACAACAAGTACACGCTGATCGTTGGTATACCTGCTATACACATAGACACCACTATTATCAGGGGTATAGTGCATAAGCCTGCCTTGTGTGACAGGGGAATTTTTTTTTCTCCATTGAAGCAGTTTTTGCAAATAGTTCCATGCTTCATTTTGCATTGGAGTTCTTCCTGCAGATGTGAAGGAGTTAGCCGAATCTTTAGCCCACCCGCCCGGAAAATCTTTTCGGTTAGATCCGGACATGAGAATCTCTGTTCCGTAATAAATTTGCGGAATACCCCGGGTCGTTAATAAAAAAGTGAGTGCCTGTTTGTACCTTTTCAGATCTTGTTCATCTGCTCTCATAAACCTGGCTATATCATGGTTGTCAAGAAACGTAAGAATATTTGCGGGATCAGGAAAGAGGAAATCCTGTGCAATCACTTCGTAGAGATTAAATACTCCTGCCTCTGAACCTTCTCTTGAACTTGACTCCTGGTCAAAAGCTTTTTGCATTTTGAAGGTTAGTTCAAAGTCCATTACAGTTTTTAGGTTGGTGTTTTTGTTGTTTATTATCGAATTGCGCTGCCACCATGCCGATGCTGTTCCGCGGGGATACCATGCTTCACCTACAATATTAAACTGGGGATACTGCGCTTCCACTTCCTTGCACCATTGAGCCATAAAATCATAATCGGCATATGGATGAGTATCCTGCCGAATGCCATCAATTCTTGAATACTCAATCCACCAAATGCTATTCTGAATGAGATACCTTGCCATGTGACGGTTACGCTGATTAAGATCGGGCATTGATCTTACAAACCACCCATTAATTAAAACATCCTTCTCGCTTTTTGGTGCATGTACATCCATCATCGTCCATTTATAATGGTTGGTTTGCACATATTTTTCCTGCGAATTAATCCAGTCTTTTGAAGGCAGATCTTTCATCCACCAATGAGAACTTCCACAATGATTGAATATCATATCCATTACCACTTTCATCCCTTTAGAATGAACTTGCTTAATCATATCCTTATAATCTTCATTCGAACCGAAACGTGTATCTACTTTATAGAAATCGGTAATGGCATAGCCATGATAGGACCCATTAGGCATTTTGTTTTCCTGAATAGGATTAAACCATACTGTTGTAACGCCCAAGTCTGCTATATAATCGAGGTTCTTTACAATTCCTGCTATGTCGCCGCCATGACGGGCACCATTTTGCAGCCGGTTAGCCTGGACACCTTCCAAGGAATCATTTGCAGGATTGCCATTTGCAAAACGATCAGGCATTATAAGGTACATCACATCAGCCTGGCTAAAACCCGCAGCGCCGCCTGCATTTTCACGGGCTCTAAGTGTATAGGTGTGGTTATACTTTTGACTGCTTTCGGTGAAGACGATATTAAATGTACCCGGTTTTGCTTTGGAAGATATATCGAGGTAAATAAATAAGTAGTTCGGATTTTCTGCAGCAACTATTTCTTTAACCTTCACTCCGGGATAAGATAACGAGACTTTAGATTTTGCAATATCCCTTCCATAGATAAGAATTTGCAGTTCTGTATTTTTCATCCCGGTCCACCAAAAAGCTGGTTCGACGCGGGTAATTTCAATTGCCGATGACTGTAAAATTGAGCAAGCGAATAAAATAAAAAATAGAAGACCTTTCATGTTTTGAATTGTATTATTTCCCTAAATCGATTACGTAAACCCCTCTCGCCGGAATACTCACCGACGTTTTAATATCAATGCTTTTTCCACTAATAATCTCTTTACCGGAAGTGTGGTTACCGATAGATTCTTTGAAACGTTGCATCGGTATAGTTTTGTCAGCGTTAGTTCCATTTAAAATAACAAGTACACGTTGGTCATCCTTGATTCTTGCATAAACATATACTCCATTATTTTCTGGCATATAATGTTGCATCGTTCCGTTGGTTACAGCTTTACTTGTTTTTCTCCATTGCAAAAGGTTTTGCATATAACACCATGCATCATTTTGCAAAGGAGTTCTTCCTGCTGACGTAAATGCATTAATTGAATCACCAGCAAAACCACCCGGAAAGTCTTTTCGCATCAAACCATCTCCCTCTTGTTTGGTTCCGGTCATCAGAAGCTCTGTGCCATAAAAGATTTGAGGTATACCCCTTATCGTAAGTAGGAATGCCAGGGCTTGTTTGTACCTGTTTAAATTCTTTTCGTCTTTGCGTATGAATCTGCTGATATCATGGTTATCTAAAAATGTAAGAACGTTATCCGGATCAGCATATAAAAAGTCCTGTGCTAATATTTCGTAAAGCGTAAAAAGTCCCGCCTGGTCTCCATCCTGGTGATTTGATTCTTCATCAAATGCTTTTTGCATTCTAAACACAAGGTCGAAATCCATAACTGTTTTCAGGTGCGAATTTTTCTTGTTTGTTGGTGAATTGCGCTGCCACCATGATGTAGCGGCGGCCCCGCCTGGAAACCAGGTTTCACCAACAATATTAAATTGCGGATATTCTGCCATTACTTCTTTACACCACCGTGCCATAAAATCGAAGTCGGCATAAAAGTGAGTGTCCTGTCGAATACCGTCGATGCGTGCATATTCTATCCACCAAATGCTATTCTGAATCAGGTAAGTGCCCATGTGGCGATTTCGTTGATTAAGATCGGGCATTGTTCTGGTGAATGAACCATTTATCAATCCGTCTTTTTCGCTTTTTGGCGCATGTATATCAAGCGATGCCCAACGATTGTGATTGCTGCCAAGGTAGACATCGGCGGAGCTAAGCCAATCTTTTGATGGCAGATCTTTAATCCACCAATGTGAACTACCGCTATGATTAAAGATCATATCCATCACCACCTTTAATCCTTTAGCATGAGTTTTCTCAATGAATAGACGATACTCCTCGTTTGTTCCGAAGCGCCGGTCTACGCTGTAGAAATCAGTTATTGCATATCCGTGATAAGATCCGCCGGGCATATCGTTTTCCTGTACGGGATTTAGCCATACGGTTGTAATACCAAGGTCTTTCACATAATCTAAATGGTTTTCAATTCCCAGCAGATCACCGCCATGGCGGGAATTTGGCCGGCTCCTGTTAACTGTAGAATTTCCCAGTTTATCGTTTGCTGTATCTCCATTTGCAAAACGATCAGGTGTAATTAGATACAATACATCTGAAGGCGTAAAGCCTAATGCTCCCGGCGTTTTTGCCCGGGGCCTTAAAGGGTATTGCTTCACTATTTTATCAGGGCCAGACGTAAATACTAAATTCATTGTTCCCGGGTTAGTAGCACCGCTTACCGTTAAATAAACGAACAGGTAATTAGGGCTTTCGACTTTCGTAACTTCCTTGATTCGTACACCTGGATAACTTAAGGAAACCTTTGATTTAGAAATATCCTTACCATATACCAGAATCTGCAATTCAGTATTTTTCATTCCTACCCACCAGAAAGCAGGTTCCATTCTGGTTATTTCTATAGCGCTGGTCTGTATGAAAAAGAAAAGAAAAAAAGTAGGTAATGCTAACTTTTTCATGCTTGTATATTTCATTGCCTCTTCGGGATATTTTTTGAAGTTGAATCATATAACGAGCTAAAGATTCCGGACCCAGATATTACGGTACGCTACCCTGGTTCCATGATCTTGTAGTGAAAGAGGCATCCGGCCATGTGGTTCGTATTTTGGAAAGCCAGTGTAAGGTGTGGTTCCTTTTAAAACATAATTGTTTTGAACCACGATTCCGTTTAAAACTACTGTAACCATTGCAGGCGATTCCAATTCGTCATTGGTTCCAAACCTCGGTGCTTTCCAGTAAATATCATATACCTGCCATTCACCATTTTTGGTGTATGCATTTACAGATGGAGCCTGTTGCTTATATACGCTTCCAACCATACCGTTCACATATGTTGGATTATTGTCTCCATCCAGTACCTGGATCTCGTACCTGCCTTGAATCATGATTCCACTGTTACCTCTATTTTGTCCCATGTGTTGTTCAGGTGCCGGCGATTTAAATTCAATATGCAATTGGCAATCGCCAAAGTAGTCTTTAGTAATAACAGATCCTCCACCAGGTTCTACAACCAGTTCACCATCTTTTACTGTCCATTTAGCTGGGCTATTATCCCTTGCCTTCCATTTCGAAAGATCTTTACCATCAAACAAAATAATAGCGTCCGATGGAGGCTTAGTACCACCGCCCGGCTGAACCTTTGGCGGTACGGGGTAATGCCATTCTGTACTTTCGGGTGCAGGACCCTGCTGGCGTTGTGGCTGTATCCGCTGAACGCTGTCAGCATTCGCTTGTACCCGGTTAGTTCCTTGTTGTGCATGAATGACTGCTATACTGGTTGCAAGAAAGATAAAAGTGAGGATTAAATTTTTCATGTTTATTCTGAAATTTTTGATCATGAAATTTTTGACATGATCGGTAAATGGATTGAAGGAATTACATCATGTTATAAATCACACTACCGGAATTTTCCACGGAGTACGATACGCTTGTTTGAGAAAATGATCTGCTGCAGCGTTGTTTACAAACCTGCGTTTAAGCGGGTCATATACGACGCTGGTTCCTGTCAAATAAGAGATGTTGCCCATGTGCGCCAGGATAGTTGCAAAGGCGCCTTTTTCGATCGGGCTGTTTGTGTTATGACTTTGGTCCCTGATGCAGGCGCACCAATTGGTGGCATGGGCTTCAATACCACCTTCCTCAAATTTACCAACCAGTTGGACTTTTTCTGTAATGAGTGCTCCTTCCCTTGTTTTTTCAGGTATTAATTCAAAGCCTTCACGGTTGCAAACCAAGGTTGCCTTACTACCAATCCATGCCACTCCCTGGTTCCTGTTATACAGGTGGGCTACCTGCTGCGACCACTCTATATGAAAATTTTCAAATTGAAAAACTGTTGTTTGACAACTTGGAGTTTCGTTATTTGTCTTTGGATGTTTGTATGCTGTTGAATACACGGTTTTAGGATACTCAAGATTACTGAGTCCCAGTGCTTTCAGTCCATCTAAAGCAGAGTCAATCCAATGCACCCCCCAATCAGTTTGTTGTCCACCACCATAATCCCAAAATGAGCGCCAGTTTCGAACACGAACAGGATTATACGGCCTTTTTGGTGCAGGCCCTAACCACATTTCATAGTCAAGGTTATCAGGAACCGGCACATCTTCAGCACCCGGTCTTGGATCCGTATTTTGGCTGAGCCATATTTGTACTTTATAAACGTCGCCTAACACACCCGACTTTAATATTTCATTCGCTCCCTGAAAATAGCGTTGACTCGTCTGCCACAAACCTGTTGTGATAATACCCTTATACTTCTTTTGCAGGTCCATCATCAGGTTACATTCCTCTATGCTATTTGCTACTGGTTTCTCAACATAGATTGCCTTCCCTGCTTTGAGAGCCTCAGCAAAAATATAGGTGTGCCAATGATCTGGCGTAGCGATAATAACGCCATTGATGTCTTTGTTTTCTAACAATTTGCGAAAATCACCATACAACTGCATATTGGCAGTTTGGTTGGGAAAGTCTTTCTTAAATCGTGCAGCCTGTTCTTCAAGGCGTTGCTTGTTTACGTCGCACATGGCAATACAGTGTACCCATGGGTTATCTGTTAGGGCACCCTGCAAATCCCTGCACCCCATACCAACACCAATAACAGCAAGATTAACTCTGGAGAGAGCTGATCCCGCAAAGGTGGTAGATGCTTTGCTTGCAATAAGGGATGAAAACCCTAAACCAACGGCTAAAGTGGAAGAATTTTTAAGAAAGCCTCTTCTATTTGTTGTCATGTGGCCTTTATTTCTTTTAAAAAATATCTATAAGCAGCATTATTTTATGCAAGTTTGGTAGGGCTGAGGCAGCTTCTTAATAAATTCGGCAATTTTTTAAGAATTATTTCTTAAGCAGCACAGTGCTATAGGCCGGCATTTTCAGGCTATTGTTTCTTAGCGTTACATCTTTATTCTTAAAAGATATTTTGCTGTAATCTTTTAGTTCATCAGGTACTGTAACATTCACTTCCGATTTGGAAAGGTTATGCAGCACTAACACTGATTCCCCCTCAGCCAATCTTACAAAAGCACATAATGCAGCATTGTTAAGGTTTACCGGTTCTACTGCTCCATAAGAAAGTGCTTTACTGCCATTCCTAAGTTGAATAAATGTTTTATAATGACTATAGATGGAATTTTTATCCTTCATCTGTAATGCAACAGGAGTAATTGTTGAATCGGTGCTGTTCCTTGGCGCTTCCCATGTGGCTCGCGATTTATCTTTTCCCTTTACATCCCACAGGAACGGCTCCCGGATAAACTGGTCCGGCTTTTTTCCCTGCATTCCGATCTCCTCTCCATAATACAGGTAAGGCGAACCGGGAAGAGTCAGTAAAATGGAGGCTGCTATCTTGGCCTTATCCACATCATTATTAACGGAACTCATGATACGGTTCTGATCGTGGTTGGTAAGGAAGGTAGCATCAACATAATCCGGATTAATTGTTTTATAAAAATCCCTGATCTTTTTATGCATGATTGTAAGAGAATCTCCTTTTTCTGTATTCACAGCTTTTATAATAGCACTGCCCATATCAAAGTTGAACAAAGCAGGTATCCCCTTCAAATAAGGGCCGACAACTTCAGCTGGCGCCCATACCTCTCCAATCAAATAGAAGTCCTTATTAACTTTACGCATTTCCTGTAGAAAATACTCCCACCACCGGTGGTTATCCTGCGGCCGTTCGTCGGGAAAAATGTGGCGGGCGGCATCAAGTCTAAATCCATCGACTTTCACCTCTGAAGCCCAAAATCTGCCGATTTTAAAAACTTCCTGCCGAAGCTTGGGATTGTCGAAATTCAGATCCGGCATGTTGCCACCAAATTGGGAATAATAAAAATAATTGCTGTCAACACCTCGCAACCTTGTCCAGTGATTCCTCCTTCTGTTTTCACCCGCTGTTACATTGCCTTGACTTTGGGTTTGTGGGTCACTCATTTCTGTCCACACATAATAATCCCGGTAAGGACTATTGACATTTTTACTGGCATCTAAAAACCATGGATTTCTGCTGCTCGAGTGATTAAGCACCATATCGATTACTACTTTGATATTTCTTTTATGTGCTTCTTCAACAAAATTTTTAAAATCGTCTATTGTGCCGTAGGCAGAATCAATTCCATAATAGTCCGTGACATCGTATTTGTGATACGACGGTGAAGGGCTCATTGGCATCAGCCACACTCCTTCTACTCCAAGGTCTTTGAGATAATCCAGCTTCGAGGTCATCCCCTTAATATCGCCCTTTCCATCGCCGTCGGAATCGGCAAAAGACTGTACGTATATTTCATATGTTACCCCTCTTGGCCATGCGCTGACGCGGGGAGTGGTCTGTGCATTTAGTACAGTAACAACGCACAACTGACCAATGAAAATGGAGAGTAATACCTGTATAAAAAATGGTTTCTTCATTTTGTATTTACGTTTTTATGAGTATTAATAGTGATTTTTTTTTATGAAACAGACGGAACTTTCTCTTAGCTCAGTGTTCTATGAAATTTACAGTACCCTGCCAGAACCTGCAGTCTAATGCCGTCACCAGGTTTTAGACCCGCTATTTGTTTCTCGAGTTCGTGTTAACTTAATTTACTGTAATGCCCGGATTTCCATTTTGTTCATTATCCGGAATCTGAAATAATATTTTCCTGGAATCCCATGCATCGCCTCGTACTATTTGTCTCAACCTTTTAAGTTCATGTAATCTTTCTCCGCGTAGCGCAAGTTCTAACCGGCGTTCTTTTTGGACTGCAGCAATGATCGCACTTTGCGTAGCCGTAACTAAAGTTTGAGGGGTGCCGTATGCACGGGTTTCAATTTTGTTAAGCCAGGAAACCGCTTCGGTTCGATCTGTTGCGTTGGCAGAGGATGCTAATGCTTCAGCATATATCAATAATAATTCATCGAAGCCCGTGACGATACCATCCATGTATTCATAATTGAATTTTGTTGAATAGACAATATTGTTAGCTGTTCTATAGAGCTTGGTGAACCGCGTATCGTTTGCAGCATGCGCAGCTACAAGACCCGGTGAAGGCCTCCATTGGGGAAGGGTACCAGTAGAATTATTGCTTCGATATGAAGTCCTCATTGTGCCCCACGAATCATCTGATGCTGCTGTACTAGGGATCGAAAAAATCACTTCCTTAGTAGCATTTTTTAGCTGTGCCCTTGAATATTTTGCAACGATATCTGCATCAAGCGCAAATTGTCCTGAATTCATAACCGGTCTAGCTTCAACTGCAGCGTTAGCCATATCGCCTTTAAAGAAATACACTTTTGCTAACAGCGCTTTAGCTGCATCGCGTGTTGCAAGGCCACTGTTCCATGTTCTGGTACCAGGCAAATTGGCCGCCGCAAATTTCAGGTCGTTTATAACCTGTGTATATACTTCTTCAACTGTTGACCGCTGCGCCACTTCAAAAGCGTCGGCTATGATCGCTGTCCCTTTCAGCCTGATGGGAACACCCATGCCCGGCGTATTTTTAGTCTGGTCGCTATAGGGTAAACCGAACAATCTTACCAGATGAAAAAGGCCCAAGCCTCTGATATAGGCGGCATCTGCCTTCAAACCATTTACTACATCCTGACTGGCAGACTGTAAAATAGGATCGGCCAATAAACTTGAAGAAGCAACGTTAGCCCGGTTGATAGCCTGGTAGGTATTATTCCAGGTATTTCTACCAGGAGGATTGAAAAGATCCATTGAATGTCCAACTATCTGAGACCAATCGAAAGTGCTGTTTGTTGTAATTGCATCATCAGCTATTACATCCCCGGCAATCAAGGCGGTTCCACCTAAAAACCCGGCGCTGCGTATTTGATTATATGCTCCAATCATCAGTTTTTGGAGATCTTCAGGAGTTTTTATAGCCTCTTCTGTAAGCGTCGTATTTAATGGCTTAATATCAAGGAATGAACTTTTTTCGCATGAACTTAGTAACAGGCAATATCCTGCTAACACAAGTAGTAATTTATGTTTAGACTTCATTGCTTTGCTTTTAAAAGTTAAGGTTTAGCTGTATAGTGTAGCTACGTGACTGGGGTGGTGTTAGATAGGATACATTAGGACTAAGGTTCCGCGCTTGCGCACTTCCTGCATCTCTGAAAACCTCCGGGTCGCCATCATAGGAACTAATAGTGAAAATATTAGTAGCGGAAAAACTTAACCGTGCGCCAGAAAGAAGGGCATATTTAACCAGGCTTTTTGGTAGGTTGTAGCCTAAACTGATAGTTTTAAGTCTGAAATAACTTGCATCATGAAGGAACTCGGTTGTATTGCGGGTACGCTCTAAACCACCTAATCCCATAGAAAGTCTGGGCACAGAGGTTATATCCCCTGGTTTTTGCCATCTTGTAAGGGCCTTTGCACGAAGATTCCAGGCGCCAATACTGTTCATCTGGAATTTCTCGGCATCGTCGAATATGTTTCCGCCAATCTGAAATGTTCCGAAAAATCCAAAATCAAAGCTTTTCCAGGTGAACCTATTATCAATACCTCCGATAACATCCGGGTAAGGATGGCCAACCACCTGACGGTCTCTTTGTGTATTGTATACTTTTGTTGTTCCGGCAACCTGTTTAGCAGCATCAAGCATTTCGTAAACCGGCAACCCATCTGCAGGGTCAATGTATAATGTTCTTACCAGATAATTTGAGCCTATTGGTTTACCAACAATTACACGAGTATCTCCGTTACCACCCAAAGCATCAGGACCAGCGGTGCCAATATCTAATACTTTGTTGGTGTTACGTGAGATATTGAAGTTTGTATTCCACGTAAAATTTTTCTTTACGATATTTTTAGAATTAATACTAAACTCAATCCCTTTGTTTCTCAATTTTCCGACGTTTCCCAGAATTGACCCATATCCTGTTGACGTACTTGTTGAAACACTTTGAAAGAGATCTTTGCTATTGTTTACATAATAGGAAACTTCTCCTGTAATCCTGTTGTTAAGAAACCCATACTCAATACCCAGATCAGTTTTTGCAGTTGTTTCCCATCTCAAATTGGGATTAGCCAATGAAGAAATAGTAAAATATTGCATACTATTATAAAGCAGGGTATTCGCATTATTCGTAAGTCCCCATTGAGCATAATTTCCAATTTCTGCATTTCCTGTCAAGCCATAACCAGCTTTTAATTTTAAATAGCTGATAGCTTTATATTTTTTCATAAAGTTTTCCTCAGTCAATATCCACCCGGCTGATAATGCTGGAAATGTTCCGAATTTGTTGTTTGTACCAAATCTTGATGAGCCGTCTGCACGGATAGTTCCCGTTAGCATATAACGGTCCTTTAAAGTGTAATTAACTCTTCCAAAATAGGAAAGAAAAGAATATTCAGAAGGGTTATTAACCGTATAGCGGTTATTTGTATTTGGTGTGCCGTTTGCATTTATTTCCAGAGGTAATACAGGGTTATTAAAAAGCCAATCTTCCTGCCCTGCCACAAAGGTTACGTTACGGGTATTAGACTGAGAAACATTTTTCAGAATCTCGCTACCCACCATAAATTTAAGCCGGTGGATATTTTTAATATTCATAGCATAATTCACCAAGGCTTTACCATTCCAATTGGTCAGGTAACGCCGGTTCTTGGAGGCTGAAGGTGATGTAGCCAATACCCGTGTTGTCAGGGCATACACCTCATTATGGCTATAGTCCAGGTTTCCTTCGATCCGGACAGTCAATTCTTTCAGGATATTTATATCTGTAAACAAGCTTGCCAAACTCCTTTGTCCCCTTGTTTTACGCGTTCTATTGTTGATTTCTGCTACAGGATTTGTAGATACGGGAAATCTGTAAAGCGCCCCGGTATCATTGTAAATCGGGAAATAAGGCAGGGCATTTGAAACCGCCCGTCCGTAGCCTCCATCAAACCCTACGGGTATGTGGTTTTGGTCGGTATAAGAGAAGGATAAATTCGCTCCTACTTTTAAAAAAGTAAAGGGACTGTAATCCAGGTTCAGCCTGGCGCTTGATCTTTTAAAATTATCATTAACCAGGAACGATTTTTCGTCAACGTATGAAAGTCCAAAATATCCCCTTAGTTTATTATTTCCCATACTTACCGATAAATCATTAAAACTTGAAAGGCCGGTATGTGTTGTTGCATCCTGCCAGTCTGTATCAGTCCGTAATGCAGTGGCCTCCGGAATATTTCCTGGTAAAGCGAGTGAAGCAGGAGCTCCGGTGGGATTGAATTTATAATCATTAGCTACAGCCTCCTTATACAACGTTATAAATTCCTGGGAATTCAACATATCAAGTCGCCTGGTAATGTTTACCAATGAAAGACGGGAGCTAAAATTGATTTTAGGCTTTCCCTTGGTTCCCCGTTTAGTAGTGATTAGAATTACACCATTAGCGCCACGTGATCCATATATAGCTGCTGCTGATGCATCTTTTAGTATTTCTATACTTTCAATATCATTTGTATTAATTGAAGCCAGCGGATTTTCGTTAATAGCTCCCAGGGTTTGCCCGGAGTTGGCAGCAATAGGAATACCATCGATAACATACAAAGGCTCGCCACCCGAAGTAATTGAGCCAACACCTCTTATCCGAATTTGAGCACCTGCACCAGCCATACCGGTTGACTGAATAACTTGCACTCCAGCAGCTCGTCCCTGCATAGCCGCATCAAACGACGACACGGGTACAGAGGATAGCACTGTTTTATCAATCCGTGCAATGGAGCCGGTAATGTCGCGTCGGTTCTGCGATCCATAACCAACAACTATCACCTCATTCATTGTTGAAGCTCTTGTTGTTAGCGATATGGCAAAATCTGTCTGATTGTCTATTGCTACTTCCCTTGTTTCATACCCGATAGAAGTGATTACCAATACATCTTTAGACATAGCATTAATAACAAATCTGCCGTCTTCTCTTGTGGTTACAGTACTGCCTTTTCCTTTGACAGAAACAGTGGCTCCAACCAACGGTTCACCTTTTTCATTGTTTATCCTTCCCTTAATAGAAGAACTCTGTGCAACTGCCTGATGGAATGAAAATGACAACAGCGAAAAAAGTAATAATTGTAGTATTCGACTCTTTCTCATATGAAAGATTTTAATTCTTTTTCAAGAAATGGTTATGATACATGGAGTAATATGCTTCGACTAAAAATCCGATAATTGAAACGATAGAATAAGGGAGGCGGCAAGTCGTACCAACTCCTCATTACAGGAGAGTAAAGACGTAGTTTAGTCATATAGCAGTCGCAATTTAAAATTAAGCTTGGGTGGTATCAACCAGCCCTAAATTGAAGCAAGTTTACAGCAACTAAGAAAGACATTTTTTTTGTTCAAGAGTGATTTGGGTTGTTCAATTTTGTATCAATATATCTCATTTTTTATTTTGGTTTACCTGCGCTACAATAGCTTATGACTGCTTTCTATTTCAGGCCTAAAATTTCTCTTCTATTATGCGTATGAACGGTTGAATCTGGCAGAACAAAAAGTAGTGAGTAAAACAAACGGCACAACTAATGATAACGTGAGAATGAAGGTTTAAAGGTCAGGTCAGGATAACCAAACAGGGACTCTGAAAACAAGGCCTGAACTAGGGATTCAAGCTCCAGCAAAACAAGTTTATAAACCAACTGAGCAAAAACCTTTCGACTTTAGATAGAGTGCCTTGTACAATAAAGGCAACGGATTTATAATGAGCTATTAGCTGTGTTGCAAACTGTTAATATAGCTGCTAGGCGTGATACCAAATTGTTTGTGAAAGTCCCTCGAAAAATTATTTTGTAAACTGTAGCCAACCATATTGGCCACTTCGTTTACTTTATATCCTTCGGTTAATAATTCTGCAGCTTTTTTTAATCGTGATAAGGTAATAAGTTCACTGGGTGCAAGATTAGATAATACTTTTATTTTCCTGTACAAGGTGGGCCGGCTCATATTCATGAGTCCCGACAATTGCTCAACATCAAGTTCTATGTTAGTGATGTTATCATTGATTATATTATGTAACCGTTCCAAAAAATTCTTATCAGGTTTAGAACATGCCATGCCTTTTAAATGGGTCAAAGGCGAACTCGCAAAATAGTCTTTTAACTTATCCCGGTTCGTAAGCAGATTGGTAATTTGTGCTTGTAGATGTTCTAATGCAAAAGGCTTTTCAATGTAGGCATCTGCCCCTACTTCAAGTCCTGCTATTTTTGAATCCAATGAGTTTTTAGCAGTCAGCAAAATTATTGGCACATGACTATATTGAAGATCTGTTTTAATTATTTTAGATAATTCAATACCATCCATAACAGGCATCATGATATCGCTAACAACTAAACTTACATTTTCTTTTTGAAGAATTTCCAGTGCCTCGCACCCGTTAAATGCCTGGAAAACTTTGTATTTTAAACTTAATGCTTTGTAGAGAAACCCTAAGATTTCTTTGTTGTCTTCAACTATTAAAATAGAAGGCTTTTGAGAATTAGATTCCTCCTCCTGAGCAATTGAAACTATTTCTTGTTTTTCGTCATTAGACGATTTCAGATATTGCAGGTCAATTGCTTCTTCCTGCTGTATAGGCAGTGATAATAAAAAAACATTAAATCCGCCTTCGGGCTTTTTTAATTCTAAAATACCTTTATGCAATTCGGCCAAAGATCTCGCAAGCGACAAGCCAATGCCGGTGCCTGATTGCTTCTCAGTTTCTTTTATTCTGTAAAAGGGCTCAAATATTTTTTCTTTTAATTCAAACGGTATCAGATAGCCATCATTTTTGAATTCAATATTAAGTACATCATCATCACACCCGAAAGGCAACAGCTTAACAACAACCGAAGTTTTTGCATACTTAATGGCATTGCCAAAAAGATTACTCAATATTTTCCTGAAAGCTTCCGGATCTAAATAAGCATGTGGTTCAATGCGGCATAACTCTATTTTAAGTTGTAAACTTTTCTGTTCTGCTGCCGGCTTAAAGTTTATATATTCTTCCCTTAATAAACTGGAAACATTGGATTTCATAAAACTCAGGCTGTAACTGTTTGCCTCTGCCTTACGGAAATCAAGTAATTCATTACTCAAGTCGATCAGCCTATTGGTATTTTTATTTATCATATGCAAGCCGTCTTTAATTTCTTGATCTAAGATTTCTTTATTCATAAGTTGATCTATAGGCAACTTTATGAGCGTAAGAGGTGTCTTGATTTCATGAGTCACATTTGTAAAGAATTCGATCTTCGCATGATAAATTTCGCGTTCTTTTTCCATTTGGAATGCTTCCATTCTTCTTTTGCTCTTTTCTTTCATGGCCACATGGTAATACCGAATAATCGTAGTAACAATCACTATGATTATTACACCGTATAATATAAAAGCCCAAAGACTTGACCACCATGGCGGGCTAATGCTGATGGTTAATTTTGTTTCCTTAGGATTCCACCGTCCGTCGCTATTAGCGCCTTTAACTTTAAGTGTATAGTTGCCAGGAGGAAGTTTGGTATAAAAAATCTTTCTATTGCTTTTCATGTGGATCCATTCCTTGTCCAGCCCCTCAAGAATATATTGATATTCGTTCTTTTCCGGAGCCGCATAGCTCAGGGCAGCCACACCAAGGCTAATGTCTGACTGATTGTAAGGCAGCTCAAGGTGTTGTGTATACGTTATAGAGGTTTTGAGTGGCGACTGAGCTTCTCTTATGTTTACCTCCTTGTTGTTAACCTGAATGTCGGTTATATAAACTGGAGGAACAAAGCTGCTTTGCGTAAACCCAGCAGGGTTAAAACTGATCAATCCTCTGACAGTACCAAAGAAAAGCGTTGATCCTTTTTTCAAGGCCGAGTTATAATTAAATTGTTCGCTAACCAAACCATTTGCTGTACCATATTTCCGGACGCTTTGGGTGAGGGGATTTAACTGTACAAGCCCATGAGCCGTTGATATCCATATATAGCCAAGATCATCCTCCAGCACACGGAATACCTGGTTATCAAGCATACCACTCAGTATGGTATAATTAGTAATCTCGCCACTACGAGGATTATATTTAGAAAGACCTTCTTCGGTACAAAACCAAAAATTATTTTTACTGTCCTCAAAAATATTGTTGACGTAATCATTAATGAGACTTTTGGCATTGCCTTGCATGTGCCTGATAGCACCCCTTTTACCCGTACCGGCATTGTAATAATAAACGCCTTGACCGTATGAACAAACCCATAAGGTACCTTCACTATCCTCATGTATTGCCTGAATTTGCATATCAAAAAAAGGCACTGGAGAGAAGTTGTCCCTCTTTCTATTGTAACTGAACATGCCATTCCTTGTACCTATCAAGATGTCACCATTACGCCTTTGGTATATTGAAACAATAAAATCACTTTTCAGCGAGTTACTGTCATTGCCTGCATTGTAGTGCCTGACTACTTTTTCTGTTTGTAGGTCCATTACATCCAGTCCCTGTTCAAACGTGCCTATCCACAACTCTTTACCTGCAGCAAGCAAGCCATGTATCTTGTTATAGCAAATTGAACCTTTTAGTTTACTTGCCCCAAAATGTTTGACTTCTCCTGTCTTTCCATTTATTTTATTTAAACCCGCGTCTTCGGTTCCCACCCATAAATTACCTTTACTGTCTGTAGTGATCTCATGTACTATATTGCCCTTAAAGCCGCTACTAAGATTTGAGTTATGAATATACTTCTGAAATTTATTGAACTGATTGGAACAATAATTAACCCCACCATAGAAAGTACCCAGCCAGGTACCTCCTTCTGAGTCCTTAGCAATAGAAAAAACAACATCATTGGAGAGTGAGTAAGGATTGTCCAGCTCTTTTCGAATGCGACTGCCCTGCCCTGTTTTGACATTAAATGTGTACAGCCCTGTTTCACTTCCAATCCAGTATACACTGTCTGATTGAGGAAAAATACTTCGCACTTTAATATCATTTGCCCAGGAGTATCGTTTGAATACATTCTCCGTTCGGAGGGTGTTGGTATTAACAAGCAATACCTGGTTCATTACACCAATTAAAAAAGTGCTGTCACTTAAGGGAAACAGATCACGTATATTGTCTATCTTCTTTTGCTTTGGCAAGGAGGCTAATACACTGTAGGGGATAAAACTATTTGTAGTGGGATTGTACTTTTTAATCTTTCCTGTGTTGGTGCCCACCCATAGTTCTCCGTTTGAGGATAAACGCATGCAGGTACTTAATTCGCCTCCAAATGAATAGCGCTCTACGTCACCCCTCTCCGTATACCTATAAAGTTCATATCCTGCTATAATCCATATATTGTTTCTGTTATCCGATAGTATGGTACGAATATCAATATCAGGAAGCTTTCTAAATGGAGTAAAAACTTCTCTTTGGGCGTCATAAATGTAAACACCTTTATGCGTGCCTACCCACAGGCGACCCCGCTTGTCCTCGTACAAACTACCAACGGAATTACTGCCTATACTTAATGAGTCAGAAATATTATTTCTGAAAATTTTAAAAGATGTGCCATCAAAACGATTAAGCCCATTACGCGTACCAAACCACATAAAACCTTTGTGGTCCTGCAAAATACTTATTACAGCGTTGCCGGACATTCCCTCCTTAACTCCGTAACTACGAAAAGAATAGGGCTGAGCTTTCAACAAAGAAAAGCAGCAAATAAAATATAAAAGAAATATAAATCGTCGTGCAACCAATATATAACAGATTGAAATGTATGACTAGCAATTTGAGGTTTTTTAAAAGATCTTTGGCCTCATCATTTTTATACAATCTAAAAAAAATTCAGAGTCTACTGCAACTTATTTCAAAAATCATTTTCGCTGATCTTGAACAACCCCTAAATTTCTTAAAAACGTTTTGGCCAATGTTATTGCATTAGGCAACTGCTCATAATTCAAAAGATGAGTTTTATAAAATGAAAATTTCCATGACAATTACTATTAGATTTTGGGGTGAAACAAATTACCCGGTTAAAACATTAAAGTAAGTTTTTCATTTTTCATCTCAAGCAGTTCAACAAATTTGGAATTTAGAGTATTCTACAAATTCACATGATTTAATGTCGCCATTAATAATAGTCATGCATTCTCGAATTGAAGGCCAAGTTATTGAGTACCAAAAATTCATCTTAGGAATCACAATTTGCATAATCGAGCGAGAGCACCTTCGGTGTACCGAAGGTCTATGCATGGGTCTTAATACGAAAATGCAGATAAACGTAAGAACACATACTTCATATTTCTACGAGTCAGGTGCAGTTTACCGGAGGAGAGTCGAACCAGTTATCACAGGATTTAATAATGCTTACACAATGTTTTAAGTGGTTCTCAGTGATTAATAGTCGATGGTTTATCAGTATTTGTGGATCGACTTTTTGGTTTTATCCGCTTAGGTCTATCTGGGCTAATAGTTTTGGAAACTAACTAAAATTGATTTTGAGTGCACTTGCCACAAGTTGATTAATCGGATGTAGCGAATTTTTTTATACTTAGAGTCCGAATCCAGTCCTGTGCACCCGATTTTCAATATTTTTTACAAAGTTCATTTTATAAAATATTATCTGACAAAAAACAACTTTTAAGTGGTACTTATGTCTTGTTTTCTTTGGCTTCATTGTAGGGTGCCGGAAAAGCCCCTTAAAACTTTTCGGCTTACTTTCCAAAATGCTTAGCCAAAGAATTCTTCTGCGTAACTAAAGAAGCAACACTCGAGTCTAAGAGTGTATGTATTATCTCCAACTAAGAAAATAACTCTTGGTTTACCATTGGCCTTGATAGTGCCTTCATCCCTTTTAAGGGGTTGCGTAGAAACTTTTTAGACAGCCTATTTCTGTAAGTCTTCACAATGTTGCTGCCAAAAACTTTTATTAAATCAATATTTCTATATGACATACCAGCCGAAGTTTAAAGTGCCACTAATGTTTCATGACATATAAGGCGGCCAACTTTATCTTATGTACTTTCACATATGCGCCAACTTGCTGCAATAATGTTTTCCGACATGACGGGTTACACTGCCCTTATGCAGCAGAACGAACAACTAGCTAAAGAAAAGCATCGAAGACTAAAAGAAGTTTTGGAAACATCCGTATTAGTTTACAATGGAAAAATTCTTCAATATTATGGAGATGGTGCATTAAGCATTTTTAATAGTGCCATTGACGGTGTACATGCTGCCGTGGAAATACAACAAACACTACAGCAGGAACCCAAAGTAGACCTTCGAATAGGTATTCATACTGGAGACATTTCAATTGAAAAGGAAGCTATCTACGGTGACGGCGTTAACCTGGCATCAAGGATCGAATCTCTTGCCGTTCCAGGATCAATTTTTATTTCAGAAAAGGTGTTTGATGAAATAAGAAACCAGGATAACCTTACAGCCCGTGAAATGGGCTACTTCGAATTTAAGAATGTCCTAAGACCTGTCCGCATATTTGCCATAGATAATAAAGGCCTTGTTGTACCTACACGGGATGCACTAAAAGGCAAAACAAAGCAACCAACTAACCGTCTCGCTGTGCTGCCTTTTGTAAACATGAGTGCAGATCCTGAAAATGAATACTTCAGTGACGGGATTACAGAAGAACTACTGAATGCACTTACTAAAGTAGATGGCCTGCAGGTCACTTCGAGAACCTCAGCGTTTGCTTTTAAAGGAAAGGATACGGATATACGTGAAATTGGCATTCAGCTAAACGTAGATAGAATTCTGGAAGGAAGTGTACGAAGGGCAGGGAACCGGGCACGCATCACGGCGCAGCTAATAAATGCTGCCGACGGGTACCATATATGGAGCGAAGTTTATGACCGGGAGCTTACTGACATATTTAAAGTGCAAGATGAGATCAGCAGCATCATTGCCAACAAGCTTCGTGAAAATCTGACGGCAAAACAGCAGGAGGAAACACTTGTAAAAATCCCTACTCAAAACATTGAGGCCTATACATTATTTTTAAAAGGCTTGCATTTTCATAATAAGATTACTCCCAAGAATACTAAGAAAGCTATAGAATGTTTTGAAAAGGCAATAACACTTGAACCAAATTATGCTGCTGCTTATGCAATGGCTGCCACTTCATATGCATCTCTTGGTGCTACCGGACAGATGCAACCGGCTGAAGCTTTTGAAATTGTACATAGGTACAGCGACAAGGCATTAGGCCTGAACCCTTCACTGGCAGCAGGATACTCGGCAAAGGGTGCGGCGTATTTGCTTTACGACTGGAAATGGGGCGAAGCATATGAATCTTTGATAAAAGCTGTAGAATTGCATCCTCCTACAACGGAGGCTCACCAGCTACTTTCTTTATATTATTTGAGCACAGGCCGAAAGCAGGATGCTGTTGAAATAATGGAAAAAGCGTTGGAGGTAGATCCAATATCTCCCATCGTCAACCAGTATCTTGCAGACGCCTACCTTAATGCCGGCAAAGCGGATGATGCACTGAAACAATTGGACCATTTATTAGACCTGTATCCGAATATGCGGGTAGC
>JAQBNG010000207.1 GCA_028288675.1 Flavisolibacter sp.
GGATTGAATTTTTCTTTATAAAATTTAAGACTTTAAAAAAATAAGTATGATACCTTATAATAAAATAATAAAGCTTGCACTTCCATTTGTAGTGATACTTGCAAGTTGTAGTAAACTGGATGAAAAATTAAATAGCACCTTAACAAATGAGCAAGCGGCATCTGCCTTAGGAGATGCTGGTACAGGCTTGTTACTTAATGCAGCCTACGCCGATTTAGCTGTACCTTTTCACAATCAGGATCAAGTTTTTTCTCTTGAAGAAAATACCACTGATGAATCTTTGGTGCCTACAAGAGGAGGAGACTGGGATGACAACGGTGTCTGGCGCGTTCTGCATGCCCACACATGGGATGCTAACCACGGTCAGATATTAAGTGTATTTAATAATCTTAATAAACTAAACTTCGATGCGACTAATGTATTGGCGTTTAAACCTACGCCGGCACAAGAAGCAGAAGCGAAATTTTTAAGAGCAGTGTCACTTTATTATTTGCTGGATTTATATGGGCAATATCCATTTAGAAATCCCGGTGATAACTTACTATTAGCTCCTGTTGTTAAGTCTGGAGCGGAAGCTGTTGATTTTATCATCAGTGAGCTTAATGCTGCTCTGCCAAATTTAAATGCGAGCAATTCAAAGTTCCAGGCAAACCAGGATGCTGCCAGAGTTCTTTTAATGAAATGCTATCTCCAAAAAGGAGCCTTCATAAATAGGGCTGCTCCAACATTCGCAGCAGCGGATATGCAACAAGTCATTACTTTAGGTAATACGATAATAAATAGTAACAAGTATTCCTACAATACAAACTATTTCGACAATTTTAATGTAAATAATGGAAATTCTTCCGAAGGCATTTTTGCTTATCAGAATACATCTGGTGTGAATGTAAATCATGGTTCCATCGAGTCGCGCTGGAATATGACACTTCACTACAATTCTTATACGCCAAACAATCCGAATGCCGGCTGGAACGGATTTTCTACCATCAGTGACTTTTACAGTTCTTTTGGGGTTAGTGCACCCACTAACTTTACCCCGGCAGACACATTGCTGGACAAAAGAATTGGCGGCAGGTACTACCAGGGAGCTACCAATGTTTCTGGATTAAGACCTGGTTTTTTAGTAGGGCAGCAATTTAATGAAGCCGGCGTAGCCATTAAAGACAGAAAAGGTGCTCCGTTGGCCTATACTCCCCAAATTGCAAACAACATGATTGAGTTGGGCACTAATTTAGAAGTAACAGGAATCAGGGTAGTTAAATATGTTCCTGACTATGCAAATTATGGCGGTCCTGCAGGAAATGACTTGATGCTATTCAGGTATCCTGATGTGGTTTTAATGGTAGCAGAAGCTAAGATGAGAACAAACGATGCCGCGGGTGCTCTTTTACTGGTAAATGCTTTAAGGCAGGCGAGAGGAGCCGCTCCGGTTGCTGCAATGCCTTTAGTTAACCTTAACAATGTTGAAGACCCGGCGACCTTATTAGCTGAAAGAGGAAGAGAACTTTATTGGGAAAGTCATAGGAGGACAGATTTAATCAGATTTGGTGTTTACCTGAAACCGTGGCAATATAAAACCTCTACAAATGCTAAAAATTTAGTTTTTCCAATACCAAGTCAGGCACTGGCAGCTAACCCCAATCTTAAGCAAAACTTAGGGTACTAAATTTTATTTTAATATTTTAAAAGGCCAGGCTACTGGCCTTTTTTATTTTTAATGAACGCTAGATTTAAAACTCAAGTACTTTGCTTTGAAAGCAATATCAAAACTATATTAGCGTCTATCTCTCGCAGGCTATGAATAAATTTTTTTTAATAAGGCAAATTGGTAGGCTGAGTATTTCATTCATTTTCTTTTCCTGTGCAGGTACTACTGCCCCTCCCGACACCTTGTTCACATTAATGGACAACACGGGAATCCAATTTAATAATCTGGTTAAAGATGGCAAACTGGAGAACAGCTTTTTATTTCGCAACTTTTACAACGGTGGTGGTGTTGCTATTGGCGACATTAATAATGACAGCTTGCCGGATGTGTTTCTGACTTCAAATCAGGGGGAAAACAAATTATACCTCAATAAAGGTTCTTTTCAATTTGAAGATATATCCCTACAAGCAGCCTTAAGGCAAGATTCTATGTGGAGTACCGGTGCCACCATGGTAGATGTGAATAATGATGGGTGGCTTGATATCTACGTTTGTAACTCTGGCCACATGCCCAATGGTAATCGGGTAAATCAACTATATATCAATAATCACGATCTTTCGTTTACTGAATCAGGAATTAAATATGGTTTAGATATCTCCGGCTACTGTACACAATCGTCTTTCTTTGACTATGATCTGGATGGCGATCTCGACCTTTTTATTATAGCCAATAGCCCGATGCCTATAAACACTCTTGGCTACACCAACCGCCGTGATTTGCCCGATGCCCAATGGCCAGTGGCTGATTTCTTAAAAGGAGGAGGCGATCATCTCTACCGAAACGATAATGGAAGATTTGTGGAAATTAGTCAGGAAGCCGGCATCCACGGAACTTTAATGAGCTTCGGTCTTGGCGTAACCGTTGGCGATGTAAACAATGATGGCTATCCTGATATTTATGTAGCTAACGATTCTTACGAAAGGGATTATTTATACATCAATCAAAAAAACGGCACATTTAAAGATGACTTGGAAAACTGTGTGGGTCAAAATAGTTTCTCCTCCATGGGTGCTGACTTAAGTGATGTGAATAACGACGGACACCCAGATATCTTCACTACAGATATGTTACCGGGTGATGATTACCGTTTAAAAACTTTAGGTGCCTTTGATAATATTGACCTGCACCGCCAGCGTTTGCAAACAGGCTTATACAATCAATACATGAAAAACTGTTTGATGGTGAGTAATGGTAATGGGCAATTTTTAGAAACGGCTAATTTCAGTGGTGTATCTGCAACTGACTGGAGTTGGGGGGCATTATTTTTCGATGCTGATAACGATGGCCTGAATGATATTTATGTATGTAACGGTGTAAACAAAGACGTAACTAATCTTGACTTCATGGATTTCTTTGCAAACGATGTAATTCAAAAAATGGTTACTTCCGGGCAAAAGGAAAATGTTGATTCGGTTCTGGCTCATATTCCAGTAAATGCCGTGGCAAATAGTTCATTTAAAAATAAAGGAAACCTACAATTTACCGATGCGGCAAAAGAATGGGGACTGGATGAACCATCATTCTCCAATGGCGCAGCTTATGCCGACCTAGATAATGACGGCGATTTGGATTTAATTGTAAATAATGAAAATCAGCCTGCTTTTGTTTACCGTAATAATTCACGGCAGCAAAATGCTCATGCTTATATCGGCGTACAACTGAAAGGAACCACAGCTAATACATTTGCCATCGGTTCAAAAATTAAATTATACAAAGGCAGTGAAATTTTTTATAAAGAACTGATCCCTTCCCGGGGTTTTCAGTCGTCAATGGATTATAAGCAAATTATTGGCTTGGGGAAGAACACTACCATTGATTCAATGATTATTATATGGCCCGATAGAACATACACCAAATACGATCATCCGGAATTGAATAAAGTACACTACCTGCAACAACCTAAAACAAAGGGCCCGCTTGCCTACATCTCAGATGCAATCAAAACTACCTTACTGCAGCCAATAGCGTCAAATTTTGAGAAGCATACCGAGGACGATTACGTTGATTTTTATTATGAACGCAATTTACCGGAAATGCTTTCACGTGAAGGTCCGCACATAGCAAAGGGCGATGTAAATAGCGACGGCTTTGAAGATCTTTATATAAGTGGTGCAAAAGACCAGGCAGGCCAACTGTACCTGCAAACCAGTGATGGTAGATTTGTAAAAAAAGAACAGGAAGTTTTTAAACAGTACCAGGCTTTTGAAGATGTTGCAGTATTATTTTTTGATGCCGATAAGGATAAAGATCTTGATCTATTTATTGGTGCCGGGGGCAACAATATCCAACCGGGCAGCAGGGAAATCCAACACAGGCTTTATAAAAATGATGGCAAAGGGGCCTTTACAATTGATGTTGCTGCTTTCACAGACAACAGCATGAATATTTCGGTGGCTGTTGCAAACGATTTTGATAATGATGGCGATGAAGATTTGTTTGTTGGTAGCAGAAGCGTTCCTTTTATATATGGACAAACACCGCAGAGTTATCTCTATCAAAATGATGGGCAGGGACATTTTAAAGATGTTGCTCCACCAAATATATCTTACGCAGGAATGCTCACTGCCGCTGTCTGGGCTGATGTAACAGGAGATGCAAAAAAGGAATTGATTGTTACAGGTCAATGGACGTCAACAAAAGTTTTTGGCTATATCAATAATCGCTTCGAAGAGGTGAAAAATACAGGCCTTGAAAATCTGCATGGCTGGTGGCAAAGTATAGCATCGGTAGATGTAAATGGTGATGGAAAAGAGGATTTGATCATTGGTAACATTGGCGAAAATTTTTATCTCAAACCCAGTGCAGCCAGTCCGGTAAAACTTTGGGTAGGGGATTTCGATGGCAATGGCACACCGGATCAATTCCTGACAAGAACAGTAGATAAAAAGGATGTCCCGGTGTTTTTAAAACGGGAAATCACCGATCAGTTTCCGGGGCTAAAAAAGGATAATTTGAAGAACAGTGATTACGCTACTAAATCAATCCAGCAATTATTTAAACCTGAAGTTTTAGCCAAAGCGCAAAAGTTGCCCTTCAATTATTGTACCTCAATAATTGCTGTTAATAATGGGGGTGGAAAGTTTACAGTGAAGCCTCTGCCTATGATGGCGCAACTTTCCAGTGTTAACGCAATTTGTACCACAGATATAAATGGCGATGGAAAGACAGACCTTTTATTTGGTGGAAATATGTTTGCTTTCCCGCCACAGTTTGGCAGGCTTGATGCCAGTTATGGCCATGTATTGATAAATAACGGGAAAGGAGAATTTACAACCATGGAAAATAAAACGTCGGGGTTAATGATAAAAGGTGAGACAAGAGACATTAAAGAGGTCATCACTAAAAATGGTAAAAACTTTTTGATAGCACAAAATGATAGTGTGCCTGTATTCTACCACTTAAAAAAATAGGTACTTTCTTTCAAATTTTCCACAGTTGCAAGCAATATGTTGTTCACAAGGATAGTAAATACAATACAAAGGTTTCATTCAGGAACGAGTTCACTTTTATTTTTAGGTACTGTTATTCTTTTTGCTTCCTGCTCGTCAAAAAAAGATAGTGTGCCAACTTTGTTTACCTTGATGGATAGCACGGGAATCAACTTTCGTAATGATGTAAAAGATTCCAAAGAAGATAATAGTTTTTTGTTTCGTAATTTTTATAACGGCGGCGGTGTTGCTATAGGAGACATTAATAATGATGGCCTTGCAGATGTCATGCTTACATCCAACCAGGGAGAGAATAAACTATACCTGAATAAGGGCAATTTTAAGTTTGATGATATCTCTGTAAAAGCAGGCCTCAGGCAGGATAGCATGTGGAGCACCGGCCTTACTATGGCCGATGTAAATGCTGACGGATGGCTTGATATCTATGTCTGCAATTCTGGTCACATGCAGGACGGCAATAAAAAAAATAAACTTTACATCAACAATCAAAATCTTTCTTTCACGGAGTCTGCTGCAAAATATGGGTTAGATATTTCCGGCTTTTGCACACAGGCATCTTTCTTCGATTACGACGTGGATGGCGACCTGGATTGCTTCATTATTAATAACAGTCCTATTCCATTCAGTTCATTAGATTATGCAGGCATGCGTGACGTGGATGTTTCAAAATGGCAGGTAAATGAAAAGTTGAAAGGTGGTGGCAATCATCTTTACAGGAATGATGCGAACCTCTCCGGAATTTTGAATTTTCGCTTTACCGAAGTGACGGGTAAAGCCGGCCTTCATACCGGTTTGATTTCTTTCGGCCTTGGCGTTTCTGTTGGAGATATTAATGATGATGGTTACCCGGATATTTATGTAGGCAATGATTTTATAGAGAAGGATTATCTCTATATTAACCAAAAGAATGGAACATTTAAAGACGAACTTGAAGAACGTATTCAAAAGATTAGCATGTCATCTATGAGCAGCGATTTGGCTGACATTAATAATGACGGACACCCTGAAATCTTCACTACAGATATGATCCCTGATGATGATTATCGTTTAAAAACTACCGGTACGTTCGATAACATTGATCTTTATCTAAGTAAACAAAAAGCAGGCTTATACCACCAGTATGTCCGCAATTGTTTGCAATTGAATAATGGGGACGGCAACTTTTCTGAAATAGGAAATTATGGTGGAGTATATGGAACCGATTGGAGCTGGGGTTCTGTTTTTTTTGATGCGGATAACGATGGCCTCAACGATATTTTTGTTTGTAACGGCATTGCTAAAGATGTAGGTGATTTAGACTTCCTGGATTTCTTTAGCAACGATGTATATAGCAAGATGATGGAAACGGGCCAGCGGATGGAGATGGATGAATTGCTAAAACATATTCCTACAACACCGTTATCCAACAGGGTTTTTAAAAACAAAAGTCAGCTACAATTTGAAGATGCAAGTAAAGCCTGGGGTTTTGACAAGGTATCTTTTTCAAACAGCGTGGCCTACGCCGATTTGGATAATGACGGCGACCTTGACCTTGTGTTAAATAACGAAAATAGTCCGGCATTTGTATATCGAAATAATGCGAACGAACAAACTAAAAATAATTTTATTTCAATTCAGTTAAAAGGGAAGGATGGAAATTCATTTGCAGTTGGAAGCAAAATCAAACTATATAAAAACGGAGAGATATTTTATCGTGAGCTCTCGCCGGTACGAGGATTTCAATCCTCAATGGAGTATAAGCAAACAATAGGGTTAGGCAAAAACACTTCCATTGATTCTATGATCATTACCTGGCCGGATAGAAGTTTTACAAAGTACACCAACCTACAACTTAACAAACTGCACTTGCTGCAACAGTCAAATGAAAAAGCGCAGCTTCCTTACCAGCTTGCTGAAAGCAGTTCTTTGTTCGAGCCAATAACTACAGTATTTGATAGGCACATAGAAGATGATTACGTTGATTTTTACTACGAACGCAATCTGCCCGAAATGCTATCCCGGCAAGGGCCACATATTGCTAAAGGAGATGTAAATGGTGATGGTTTGGATGATCTTTATATCGGCGGTGCAAAGAATCAACCAAGGCAGCTTTACCTGCAAGTAAATGATGGGAGCTTTGTTAAAAAGGAGCAAGCCATTTTAAAGCAATACCAGGATTTTGAAGATATTGCTGTTTTGTTTTTTGATGCAGATGGCGACAAGGATCTTGATTTATTCATTGGCGCCGGTGGTAACAATGTTCAAAGAGGCAACAGGGAAATCCAACATCGTTTATATATCAATGACGGAAGTGGAAATTTTGCCATTAATACAAAGGCTTTTCCAAATAACGACATGAATATTTCTGTGGTTGCAGCAAACGATTATGATGGAGATGGAGATGAGGATTTATTTGTAGGCAGCAGAAGTGTTCCGTACAGTTATGGCGTTTCGCCTCAGAGCTATATCTACCAAAATAATGGGCGGGGAATTTTTACCGATGTAACAAACACACTAAATAAAAACATTGCCTGGTGTGGTATGATAACCAGTGCTACCTGGGCTGATGTAACAGGCGATGTAAAAAAAGAATTGATTATTACCGGCGAATGGATGGAGACAAAAATCTATTCCTGCAACGCAAATAAATTTCAGGAAGTAAAAAATACCGGCCTTGAAAATCTGCATGGCTGGTGGCAAAGCTTAGCATCGGCGGATGTAAATGGGGATGGCAAACAGGATTTGATCATTGGTAACATTGGCGAAAATTTCTATCTCCGTCCTGCTGCTGATAAACCCACAAAGCTTTGGGTAACCGACTTTGACCGCAACGGAACAATGGATCAATTCTTAACCCAAACAATTGGAGGTAAAGACATGCCTGTGTTTTTAAAAAGAGAGATCACAGATCAATTCCCGTCATTAAAAAAAGATAACCTGAAACACAGCGATTACGCTAAAAAAACAATACAGGGTTTGTTCCCTGCAAATGTTTTGTCAGAGGCCGGTGTTAAAACATTTAATTATTGCTCTTCAATCGTCGCCATCAATAACGGCAACGGAACATTCGCTGTAAAACGCCTGCCCACAAGAGTTCAGCTATCAAGTATCAATGCTATTTGCCCTGCAGATATTAATGGCGACGGAAAGCCCGACCTGTTGACAGGGGGCAACTTATTTAGCTTTCCGCCACAGTTTGGGCGGTTGGATGCAAGCTATGGTGATGTGCTAATTAATAATGGAAACGGTGATTTTAGTCCACTACAAAATGCTTTATCCGGAATTAATATACGAGGTGAAGTGAAAGACATAAAAGAGGTGAATGTAAAAGGCGAAAGTCGTTTTCTTTTTACACAGAATAATGGTAACCCGGTGCTGTACAGGACCAATAAACAAAAATGAATTACCCAAAAATTTTTATATCAACCATTGGAATTTTGATCAGCATTTTCATCACAAGCTGTTCATCAAAGGAGAAGATAGAGAAGCCTTTATTCGAAGTGTTGAGTAAAGAACGAACCGGTTTAGATTTCAGCAATAACCTTACTTACACTCCCGAATTCAATCTCTTCAAATACATGTATTTCTACAATGGCGCAGGGGTTGGCGCCGGAGATTTTAATAATGATGGTTTGGTAGATCTGTTCTTCGGCTCCAGCCAGGGGCAGAACAAACTTTTTTTAAATACAGGCAACTTAAAATTTAAAGATGCTACTGCCACTGCAAAAATTCCGCAGGATGGTGGATGGTCAACGGGTATTTCTGTTGTTGATATTAATAATGATGGCTTACTCGATATCTATGTATGCCGGGTAGGCAGGTATGAAACCCTGAAGAGTAAAAATCAGTTGCTCATTAACAAGGGATTTGGCAAGGACAGTATTCCCGAATTTGAGGATCAGGCTGCTAAATACGGACTGGATTTTTCTGGCTTTAGTACGCAGGCTGCGTTTTTTGATTATGATAATGACAACGACCTCGATATGTTTTTATTGAATCATTCCGTGCATCAAAATAATAATTTTCGTCCTCGGAATGTTTTCAAAGGAACCTACGATTCCTTATCCGGTGATCGTATTTACAGGAATGATGGCCCTTCCGTTTTTGCTTCAGCAAAACCTGCGCCTAGCAAGTTCACGGACGTTACAAAACAAACAGGCATCAACAGCACTGCCATCAGCTATGGTTTAGGAATCTCTATTGCAGATATCAACCTTGATGGTTATCCCGATATCTACATCGGTAACGACTTTCACGAGAACGACTATCTCTACATTAATCAAAAGAATGGAACGTTTAAGGAAGAAGGCGAGCAGCGGCTCATGCACACAAGCCAGTATTCTATGGGTGTAGATGTTGCTGATATAAACAACGATGCTTACCCGGAGATCATCTCAATGGATATGCTGCCATCTGACCCTTATATTTTAAAACGTTCATTGGGCGAGGATACGTATGACCTGTTTCATGAAAAAATAGGTATGGGTTATTCGTACCAGTTCACCAGGAATAACCTGCAATACAATCGCCGAAATGGTATGTTTAGCGAGATAGGTTTATACAGTGGCATTGCGGCAACTGACTGGAGCTGGGCGCCGCTTTGGATGGACTTTGATAACGATGGATTAAAAGACCTTTTCATCTCTAACGGTATTCCGAAACGGATGAACGATATTGACTACGTAAACTTTGTTTCATCCGGTGAAGTGCAACAGAAAATCACTAAGGATGATATGCAGGGTAAGGATATGTCGCTGATAAAAAAATTTCCGGAAATAAAAATTCCCAACAAAATCTACCGCAACCGGGATGGGCTTTCATTCGATGATCAATCTGCGTTTATCAGTGGCGACGTCCCCAGGTTTTCTAATGGTGCTGTTTATGCAGATTTTGATAATGATGGTGATCTGGATATTGTTGTTAACAACATTGACGATCCTGTTTTATTGTATCAAAACAAAATCAATGATTCAACGGATCAATCATTTGTCAAGCTCACCTTTAAGGGTGCCGAGCAAAACAGGAATGCAGTAGGAGCTAAGGTTATTTTATTCAGTGGTGCACAAATAAGAACATATGAAAATTCTCCGGCAAAAGGTTTCTTGTCAAGTATGGCGATGCCTTTGCACATTGGTTTGAAAAATAGCAAAGTGGATTCTGCATTTGTTGTTTGGCCGGACAGATCTTTTCAAAAAATTTCTTTTACCACCGGCAGTGCATCGCAAACGCTTACTTATCAAAAAGGACTACCGTCATTTAATTTTACATTGCTTACTCAACACTATCCAAATGCAACTTCAAACGTTAAGGATATAACTGCCGAAACCGGCTTGAATTTTTTGCACACCGAAAATCGTTTTGGCGAGTTTGACCGTGAGCCGCTTATACCCCGTATGATGTCAACAGAAGGGCCGGCTATGGCAGTTGCGGACATTAATAGAGATGGGCTGGAAGATGTATTTATCGGTTCGTCAAGGGATCATAAAAGCGCCGTTTTTCTACAGCAGACTTCAGGTAAATTTTTACCAACTTCTCAACCTGTTCTGGATGCTGATAGTATTTATGAAAACACGGATGCCTGCTGGGCTGACGTAAACAACGATGGCAACATTGACCTTATTGTAGCCAGCGGTGGTAACGAATTTTACGGCAATGATTTTCATAACACACCACGAATTTATCTCAATGATGGCAAGGCAAATTTTTCCAAATTGCAAAATCCTTTTGGTGAGTTATACATGACCGCCTCCTGCATTTCACCTTATGATTTTAACGGTGATGGCTATGTAGATTTTTGTATTGGCGGCAGGGCCGTGCCTTGGGCCTACGGTGAAGTGCCCAGGTCATACTTGTTTCTGAATAAGAAAAACGGAACCTTTAGTGACGTAACAACAACGTATGCGAGAGAGCTATCGCAGGTGGGTTTTGTAACCAGGTCTTTATGGTTTGATATTGATAAAGATGGCGACAGCGATCTGCTGCTTTCGTTAGAATGGGATGGCATCGTTGCTTTCATTAACAATGGAGGAAAGTTTACTAAGAAAGTACTGAGCGATAAAAGGGGCTGGTGGAATTTTATTCTTCCCTGCGATGTGGATGGGGATGGCAACATTGATTTAATAGCCGGTAATCTTGGATTGAATAGCCGGTTGAAAGCAACGGCTGAAAAACCGGTACGGCTGTATTACAATGATTTTGATGACAACGGAAAAAAAGAACAGGTTCTTACGTATTATGTTGAAGGCAAGGAAATTCCTTTTGCCACCAAAGCTGAGTTGGAAAAGCAAATGCCTTTTTTGAAAAAGAAATTTTTGTATGCAGAAGACTTTGCTAAGTCATCCCTTACAGAAATATTCGGGAAAGGAAAACTAGGTAAACCTGATGTTTTAATAGCTGATTATTTTTCTAATTCCGTGTTGATAAATAAAGGAGGGTTAAATTTTGAAACAAAGCCACTCCCTCCTGAAGCGCAGTTTACTACCTATAAAGATGCAGTGGTTGTAGATGCTAATGGCGATAGCAAGCCGGATGTTTTATTAGTGGGAAATTATTACGATAACAATATCGAAATGGGGCGCTACGATGCTGATTATGGAACGCTATTGATTAATAAGGGCGGTGGGAATTTTAGCTGCAGTTCGTTGAACGGTGTATCTGTAAAAGGGCAGGTGAGGAGAATAAAGCCGGTTAATATCGGGAAGCAACCAGCTTATATTTTGGCGAGGAATAATGATAGTTTAAAGGTGATAAAGTTTAGTAAGTATAATTAACGATTTTTATAGACGAATAGATAGGAGAAAGCCAATTTTGCTGCTAGAGCTAACATAGGGAGTTTAATATTTGTCAGTAGTTGTGTGGCTGGTGGCCTTCCCAGCGGGAATGTCGGGATGGGCCTTTACATTACCGGCCAATAAAGTTTAGTTACCCACTTACTTGTATCCGGTTCTTTTCTTCTGTCGGTTACTAAAGATTGAAATGGAATCGCCGGAGCGGTTCGCCGGTAGTCATCTATATAATTTCCCATTTCCATAAATGCTTTGTTGAGGCTATGCGTTCCGCCTTTTACTTCAGCAACTAAAATATTACCGCCACCTAGCATCCAGCGGTAATAAATATTGCCTTCGTCTTTTAATTTTTTATCAACTGGTAATGCTACCTGCGTACGGTAAGTAATGCTATCGGCTGTATTGATGTTTAACATGGGATGGCCGGTTTGTTTAGCACCATTTTTTTGTGCGAATGCCTGAAGCTTATCTATTAAACTATAAATGTATTCAACGCCGGGATAGCCCTTTGTAGTAACAGAAGTTGTAATCAATGTTGAATCTGATACTTTGTCTTTTTTTATAGGCACGCCGTACAGATTATTTTCTATTGCATAAAATGTTTGCAGGCTCTTCATGATGGTATTCATATCCTTCATGATTTTTTTATTTCCAAAATAAACTTGCAATTTTTTTATAGGGTTTAAGGAAGTAACCTGTTGTGCATTCCATAAGAGTAAGACAGTATCGTTTTTTACAGGAATAAAAAATAACTCTGTCAGCAATGAATCCTTTTCGCTGGTTACTGAAATAATGAAGGAACTCATCCTTTTTTCAAGAATGTTGTAAGTGTTACCATTGTAGTAAAACGTTTGCTTTCGTTCATCAAAAGTTGTTGCTGCATCCTTCTCCGGCCACCAAAGGCTCCATCTTTTTTGATCTGAAAAATTGCGGGCAAAACCTTTGGCATTCACGGCTATTTTCAAATTTTGTTGACTACGGATGCGGGCCGGAACTATAAAATATAAACAGCCAATACCAATCGCTAAAAAAATTATAAGCAGCAGCAACCATTTCTTCATGCCGCCAAAGTAATTAAATTTCGGTGCACAAAACTATTGTCAAATAACCCTAAATTGGCCTGTTACTAAATTTTGCTTGTATGAATCGTTTGCTGTTTATTCTTTCCGTGTTTATATCACTTATTTCTTCTGCTCAAAACCCCTGGAAAATAGAAGCAGCTAAAATTGACCCTTCCAATTATTACGGCGTTACAGTAGCCAATGGCATGATCGGCATCGTTTCATCACCAGAGGTGTTTAAAGTAAAAGATGTGGTGTTAGCAGGAGCCTATGATCTATACGGCAGGGGAAGGGTTAGTAATTTCCTGCGCAGTTTTAATTTGCTAAATATGCGGCTTTCTATTGATGGCCGCGAGATGAATAATGCCGTTGCCACCAACATGAAGCAAACTCTTGATATGCGAGGTGCTTCGTTCACCACTTCATTTGATTATAGCGACAAAGCAACTGTTTCTTACACCTATTATTCACTGCGGCAATTGCCCTTTACAGTTTTAATGGATGTTACTATTACAGCTAAAAAAGATATTTCCTTTACAGGGAGTTCCGTAATGGAAGCTCCTGATGCCTTGCGAGATGTTGAGAATTATTACAATGAAATTGACCGTCCGCATGTGGTGATTAGTTTGCTGACATCAACGGCTAAATCTCCTACAGGGAAATTATTAATGTGCGCTTCTAATACGTTTTTATTTAGCGAAGTTCATGGGCAAGAGCCACGTGTTATACACGAAATGTGGGACAACAACATGCACCTGATGAAATTTACAAAAGCTATAAAGGCCGGGCAGAGTTATCGCTTCTCCGTTGCCGGCTCCTCTATTACATCGGCCCATCATGACGATCCATTGAATGAAGCAGAACGCATTACCATTTATGCCAAGCTGGAAGGACGTGAGAGGTTGCTCCAATTTCATCAAAGGGCCTGGGATGAACTTTGGAAAAGTGACATTCAAATTGAAGGTGATGCACAGGCGCAGCAGGATGTGCATAGTATGTTGTATCATTTATATTCATTTGTTCGTGAAGGCACTGCTCTGTCTCCATCACCAATGGGACTAAGTGGCTTAGGCTATAATGGCCATGTATTTTGGGATTCAGAATTATGGATGTACCCTGCAATTTTGGTAATGAGGCCTGAGTTAGGAAAGAGCATGATCGAGTACCGCTATCAACGATTAGAAGCCGCTAAGAAAAATGCTTTCGCTAATGGATTTAAGGGAGCGATGTTTCCATGGGAAAGTGCCGAAAGCGGCGTAGAGGAAACGCCGGTATGGGCACTCAGCGGACCGTTTGAACACCACATTACTGCCGATGTTGCCATAGCCGCCTGGAACTATTATGCAGTAACACAGGACAAAGATTGGCTTCGCGAAAAAGGTTGGCCGATTCTTTCCGGCACAGCCGATTTTTGGGCAAGTCGTGTAGAGCGTAATGGCCCAGGCAAATACGAAATTAAAAATGTAGTGGCTGCAGATGAGTGGGCGGAGAACGTGGACAATAATGCTTTTACCAATGCCGCTGCAAAAGCTAACCTGCAATACGCTACACAAGCTGCAAGTCTTTTAGGCATGGTTCCAAATGCTGACTGGATGAATGTAGCGAACAATATCCCGATCCTTAAAATGGAGAATGGTGTTACAAAAGAACATGCCACTTACAAAGGCGAAGGCATTAAACAGGCGGATGTTAATTTGTTGGCTTACCCTTTAAAAGAAGTAACCGACCCTAAGCAAATTGAAAGAGATCTTGAATACTATTCAACCCGTGTACCTAACGAAGGCACACCTGCCATGACGCAAGGTGCGTTTGCCTTGTTGTATGCAAGAATAGGCAATGCCGACAAAGCTTACCATTGGTTTAAAGATGCGTATGAACCGAACCTCCTTCCGCCGTTTAGAGTGATTGCAGAAACCAAAGGAGGAACCAATCCTTATTTTGCCACGGGTGCAGGGGGAATTTTGCAGGCTGTAATTATGGGCTTTGGCGGTTTGGAAATTACACCGAAAGGCCTCACACAAATTAAATCTGTATTGCCTAAGAATTGGAGATCATTAAAAATTACCGGCGTTGGGATAGATAAGAAAACGTATGAAGTAAAATAATTTATTCGTGTATGAAATCAGTCAGTGCTAAGCCAAAATACAAAAAACTTTTATTAGATATCGGTCTTGCAATTGAAACTGCTAGACAGAATGCTATCAAAGCTATCAACACCGAATTAGTAAAAGGGAATTGGGAAATTGGCAGACAGATAGTAGAATTTGAGCAACAAGGGCAGGAGAGAGCAGAGTATGGAAGTGACCTGCTGGCAAGGCTTCAAAGGATTTGACGCTATTATATGGTAAAGGATTTGGCAGACGGAACATACTTGATATGCGAAGGTTTTATTTAGCTTATCAAAAACGGCAGACAGTGTCTGCCAAATTGAGTTGGAGCCATTACATCGTTTTAATAAGCATTTCCGACATTGTAGCAAGGAAGTTTTATGAGCGCCAGGCCATCAACGAAAACCTAACAGTACGCGAATTGGAAAGACAGGTCGATTCTTCTCTCTTTGAACGTCTTGCATTAAGCAAGAATAAAAAAGGTGTGCTGAAACTTTCTCAGAAAGGACACATTGTTTCCAATGCTTTAGAAGCCGTGAAAGATCCTTATGTGCTGGACTTTCTTAAAATACCACAAAGCCATAAGATGACTGAAAAAGCATTGGAACAAAGAATCATTGACAACCTTCAACTATTCCTTCTTGAATTGGGTAAAGGCTTTGCTTTTATTGCCCGGCAATACAGGCTTTCACTTCGTAATAAACATCATGCAATTGACCTGGTATTCTATCATCGTATTTTAAAATGCTTTGTACTCATTGATCTTAAAATACGTAAAGTGGATCATGGTGACATCGGACAAATGAACCTTTATCTTAATTACTTTAAAACCGAGGAAAATGTAAAAGATGACAATGAACCTATCGGTATTATCCTATCAGCTGAAAAAGATGAAGTGCTGGTAGA
>JAQBNG010000234.1 GCA_028288675.1 Flavisolibacter sp.
TTTTAAGTACTTAATATGACCAAAGGTCCTGTTCATAATTAAAGATGCGCTCCTTCAAATTTTCGCCTTCTAAAAGCGCAAGAATCGGATCTTTAATCATTCCGCGGATTGTTTTATTTTGCGGGTTATCTAAAGTTGACTTGGTAATATAAGAAGCAAACATACGTGCCTCAAAAAGCTCTTCCCACGTCATACGTCCATATCCTAAGTTCTTTGGATTATATACCTCGTACTTCGCAAATGTTTTACGTAAATCGGGATAATATACCCAGAACAATACTTCAGATTGAACTGCATTTCCTCTTTTAACCTCTCGCACAGGTGCCAATCCGATAATTCGCGCAATCATACGGCTTGACTCACGATCAAATACCCACTCTTCCTTTAAACGAAGTTTAGTAATTGATTTGGCATCAAATGATTCGCTGGTAACAATGTATTTTAGGATTTTATTCGGATTAGTGGGATCAACTACAGCAGTGGTATCTTTTGGCCCGCCTTGGGTTTTAGCTTCCATATCAACACTTGTTAAAGGTGTAGTAAAGCGGTCATCCTGGAAAGCAACAACTGAATCTTTTTTGATAGCATCTAACAAAATGTTCATGAACATCTGGCTGCCATTATCATCTTCTGCTTCATAGCGAAATGTTTGATTCATTTTCTCTCTTAAGTCCAACTCTCGCCAAACTTTTTCGGAGAAAAGAGCATCATCCCAACGCAAATGCTCATATGGTAACGGAGTGCGGTCATTAATAAAACTCTTATCAACAATGCCATCATTTCTTAGTGATCTTTTTACCACATTCGGACCTGCACCGGTATCTGTTTCAATAGGAACATTACCATAAGGGTTATAGCCTGAAGGTTGACTGGTATTGTTATTTTGCTGTTGCGTTTGTTGATCCTGTCCGGAAGCCGGTGGCGTGGTTGCACCGCCCCTCTTTCTAGGAGTACGCTGGGCGTCGGCAGCAGTTGCAACCATAAGAAGCAACAATGAAAACGAACAGAATTTTATAATATGGCTTTTCATGCTCAACCTTTATTTAATGTAATAAACTAATGTACCTATTTTAAACGTCCTTCCATCGGGTCCTCTTGCTCTAAGGTTGTCAATCGTCACCATTTTTCCTGGCTTTACCAAACGATTAATAATACCTTTTGCCTGAGAGTTAAAGTAAACTCCCTGGACATCTGCAGTTTCCACATCACCATCGTCTGTATCAATTGACATGCTGTAACTAATCACATCGTATTTAATATCAAACGGAAAATCTTTAATATAAGCACCAACACCTGCCTGGGCTTTAAAAGCGCCGGCGTTTACATTATCTCCCGATGCAAACCCCCCAACTGTACCGGTTGGTCCAGGAATGTTACGAACCCTGAATTTAGATGATCCGGCAACTTTACCATCAACGTTTACAGTGATAATACAATCTTCAGTTGGCGAGCCTACTTTCACATTGTATTTTCCGGCAGAGATTTTAGAGATTGATCCGCCGCCACCACTAATTAATACCTGCACTTTATCATCACCACCGCCTGAAGCTGCAATGGAAACCGGGTTATCGACCCCTATATAAAGAACATTCATTCTGTCAAGCGCTATTGAAGCATTTGACTGGCCTACTGTATATTCTACAGGGAAAGTTCTTGTTTGCTGCTTACCATCCTGGTCTAAAAACGTAACATTTACCGGAATAGTATGTGCACCAAGTGTTCCTGCGGCTGATTTGTAAACGGCCATTCCTTTTTCATTTAAAGGAACAGTTGCACCACCTATAGTAATAGTTGGCAATGTTTTTTTACTGAAGGCACCTAAGCCGGCAGTAATTTCCAACTCTTGTCCTGGCATCAGGTATTTTGAATTTTGGCCCACGATAGCTTCAAAAGCATCGAAGATCACTTCTACTTTACCTACCTGCTCATGCAAGTGATTAACAATCCGGTTCTCTGTAGTTTTTACATCATTCTCGAACTTGCGTAAAATGGTTAACGCTGCTACTGTAGGAACCATGTGGAAATAGGCATCTTCCCAAGTTTTGCTTCCACCCTCAAGGCCACGTGGTAAACTAACATCTACCTGCATACCTTTTTCGTACTCTGCTCTTTTTTCATCAGCAACAAGTTTCAGCATTTCAGCTCTGTAAGTAGCCATTTTTTGCTGTAACTCTTTTCCTTTTCCTTCCTTGATCATAATGCGGGTAGGAATGTCCTGGTTATCTTCTTTATAAGTAGAGTCACCTTTTTTTGTAGCGGGATCATACCCAGCTTCTTTTTTGATAAAAGCTCTCAGGTTTTCAATATAGTTATACATATCAGCAGTAAGCTTTTGTGCCTTATCTGCTCTTGGGTACCATATTGCAGCTTTATCTTTTGTAATCGGGTCAGCCAATTTTAATTTGAATGACTCCATTACGTTAGCCGTAGAAATATTAATTGTACTATTAGTTTTGTCAAGGCTATTGTCCACGGTTTTAAATGCATTCAGAATCTCAGCTGATACGTTAAGTGCTAACAGGGCTGTTAACACCAGGTACATCAGGTTGATCATCTTCTGCCGCGGCTCTTTAGGAAGTGCCATAAATTATTTTGATTTGCGTTGAAGTAATTTGTTGGTTTAATTCATTTGGATATGGAAACTCTGCTGCTATTAACGGCCTTGCATAGCGCTTAACATGTTACCATAGATGCCGTTAAGCTTCGTAAGGTTGGTTGCTAATCCGCCAATTTGCTGCTGTACTTTTTTAGCATCTTCGGCACTGTCAACCATTACTTGTGAAGTCTCAGCTAATTTACCATAGAAGCCATTCAATGCTTTCAGGTGGTTATTGCTTTCCTGCAATTCCAATTCATAAATAGTGTTCAAAGACGAAAGGTTCTTCGTTAATACCTGGATCTGGTCGTGGAAAATTCTCGCTCCATCAGAAGCTGCGTTGAAAGCACCAACAGAGTTAGCAGCACTTACGTAGGCATCTTTCACCTGTGTTAAAGCGGAGGTCACTTCTCTTGTTTTTGCTGTATAATCCCCGGTAGCGGCTACCACATCAGTGATGTCGTTCATATTTGTGATAGTAGTATTCAGCTTTTTGAACCCATCACTCAGGCGGCTTAGATTAGCGGGAGTAATGTCCGCTTCCATTAAAGCCTTATCCATTTGGTTAAGAACTTTGCCTTGAGGTGATACAGCGTCAACTAATACTTCCTCAGGATGTCCATGGCCTTTTTCTGCCGGGTATATCAAATATAGAATACCATATAAAAGGAAAATAACTGCTTCTGTGGTTAACCCAATCCAAAGCCATGTTTCGGCATCGGAGGCATGGGTGATTTTACGAAGGGCGCCCCAGATTACAAGAGCGGCACCAAAAGAAACGGCTACGTCAACGTACTTACTGATTTTAGGTGGAATAGCAACAGACATAAATTACTGATTTTTAAAAGGGATTGATATTAGAGTTTAAAAATTGACAAATACAAGGGTAAGAGGCTGTAAACAACCTCGTTACCGTAAAAATTAAATGTTAGCTTGATGAATTACTTATTTGCGACGGCCGCCTGTTTGTGCCGGTAAATCAATTACAGTACGGAAGCCGATATAAGATTTAGTTGAATCCTGGTATTCGTAAGTACGGGTACCGGTTTGCAGGTAATAACCTACATCTTTCCAGCTTCCGCCACGTAATACCTTGCGCTTCATTTTGGGAGGATCGTTGTCTTTTGCATTAAAGCGTACATCCGGGTTCATATCATGTTGAAACGTGTAAGAACCTTCGTAATAAATTGATGAGGTCCACTCAGCCACATTACCGCTCATATTGTACAAACCGTAATCGTTAGGCCAGTAAGCATCGGCACGTACAGTGTAAAAACCGCCATCTTCGGGATAGTTGCCACGGCCGGGTTTAAAGTTGGCTAGTAAACATCCTTTTTTATTTCTCAAATAATAGTTACCCCAGGGAAACATCGATTGAGAGCGACCACCACGGGCAGCATACTCCCACTGTGCTTCTGTTGGCAAACGAAAATCTGATTCCTGAACCCTGTTTTTACCTTCAAGAAAGGAATTGAGATATAAAGTTCTCCAGTTACAAAAAGCTTCTGCCATTTTCCAGTTCACACCCACCACCGGATAGTTTCCAAAAGCAGGGTGAGAGAAATAGCGCTTGGTCATCGGCTCATTATAAGAGTAAGAGAAGTCACGCATCCAAACCAAGGTATCAGGATAAACAGATACAGGGAAACGCTCTATAAACTGTGAGCGGGGCTTGCCAGCGTTTGAACGTTGCGCTGCTTCCTTTAAGTCGAAGCGCTCCAACTGGTAAACTATTTTAGTAGGATCTAATTCTTTTTTTCCACGGATACGGTCAGGTTCAGGAATAATCATGTCGTTCAGTTGCTCAACCACTTTAGGATCGCCCCACTTCACGGTTTTCATTTTTGCAAAATCAACATGCTCTGTACCGTCGGCATCAGCCTTTACGTACGGAGCACCTAATTTACGGGCCGCAACTGAATCGCGTACCCATTCTATAAACTGGCGGTATTCATTATTGGTAATCTCAGTAGCATCCATCCAAAAACCGCTGATAGAAACAGAACGGTTACGGGCACTGAAGGCATAAGCCGGATCTTCATCGCTTGGCCCCATATGAAAGGTACCCTGGGGTATGTAAACCATACCGGGAGGTTTCGGTAATATATAACGGCCACCCGGAGCAACTCCATGCACCTGGCCATCATTTGGCAAAACGCCTGCCTTGTCTTTTTTTCCGATAATTCCGCAGCTTGCAAGTGATAATGCAGAAAGGGTAATAAGTGTGTAGTAATGGTTTTTCAAAATCATATTCTTGGGTATTGGACAAATATAATTATTTGCTATGAAGGACAGGACAAGGTTAAAATTATTTTTTCTCATTTCCAATAGTCGAAAAATTGTTTCGACGTAAAAACAGAAACGGACGAATATTGTGAATATTGTATTTTATTGAAATTATTCGATCAATACTAGGCATTGCCATTTATTTAACGTGGTAACCGGTCCTGACCAACGTAGTTCTTGCAAAAAAAATTGTGGGTTTTACGTTGAACTTCTTTACCTGCATGGAGCAGATATTTTTCATTACCGCTTAAAAAGCGATAATTTGATCTATTAGGATAGAGACTTTTAAAGTTTCATGACATTCTACTGCTTAATCTTTCCCCATGCTTCTTAAAAGTAAAGGGGGCAGAAATATGAAATAATTTTCTATTGATCATTCATTATTCTATAAGGATCATCCACAAAAAATCCCGTTTTTATTATCATAAAAACGGGATTAATTATATTAAATCAATTATTTTTTTTGAATAAGAGTGGCCAGGTATTTATCTAAAGCCGCTACCATAGAGGGCGTTTGTGGCTGCGGCGCCTTAATCTCTAATTTTAACCCCGATTCTTCTACTGCTTTTGACGTATTGTTTCCAAATGCCCCAATCACAGTTCCATTTTGCTTGAACTTTGGAACATTGTCAAAAAGACTTTTTACGCCGCTTGGGGTAAAGAAGCAAATGACATCATATTCATTTTGTGTAAGAATTTCCTTCACGTCATTACTGGCTGTACGATACATGAAAGCCAAAGAAAAATCACAGGTATTTGATTTTAGCCATCCTGTGATCTCACTATCCTGTTGATTTTCGGAGCAGACATACAAGAACCTTTCGGCCCCTTTGTGTTTATTGATAACATCAAGCAGGCTTTTATTGCTGCCATCAGCACCATAAAAAACTTTGCGCTTCCGATACAAAATAAATTTTTGAAGGTAAAGGGCTACAGCTTCAGTAATGCAGAAATACTTTGTATCCTGCGAAACAGCCACTTTCATTTCTTCGCAAACCCGAAAAAAATGGTCAATTGCATTACGGCTGGTAAGGATAACTCCCGTGTGAGCAGTAATATCAACTTTTTGTCTGCGAAAATCTTTTGCAGGAATAGCTTCTAAATGAATAAAAGGGTGAAACTCCAACTCTACGTCAAATTTTCTACCCAACTCGAAATACGGCGATTTATCGCTTTCGGGCCTCGGTTGAGTAATAAGTACTTTTTTTTTGCTTTTGGCGTCTTTAGCAGCCTTAACCCCTGTGTGTTTTACCATGGTGCGTTTGTGGGTAACGTTTTGCAAAACTAAGTTAATTCCCTTAGAAAACTGAACAACAGTTTGTTAATCAACAAGAGAGGAAGTACTTCAAAAGCAGCGAGGTAGATAAGAAAGTGAAAAAAATTAATATTAATTAATCGGTTAATTGATATAAAGGACAAGAAATAACGATAAAAAAGCAATGCCACGATTACAATTAAACTTAATGTAACTGCCGCGGCATTAAGGTTGCCTGAAGTGAATGCCAACAGCACTGAAAAGGGCAGAAGGAGAACCCCTAAGATTTTATTGTTAGAAAAAACCACAAAAATATACGTGTCTGTAGCATCGGTCATTTGAAAAACCCATCCAAAAAACTTTAGCACCAAAAATTTACCACCATAAATAACCATAATGCCAGCAGCGGAGTAAGTTACCAGCATCCAAAAGGGATATTGACCGCCTGAATGAAAATGCTCGAAGAGTAAGCTTAAAAAAATGGATATACTGATAACAAAAAAAATGTTGAAAAGCAATGAAGGCAAGGGGCTTTGCAAAAGCTGATCTTTAATTTGCCGCTGGCGGACTGTGGTTCTGAAATAAGAGCTAAAAAGATCGGACAGGTATCGGAAAAAACTGTTTTTAATAAAAGCAAAAGCAATGAGTAGAATTATAATAGAATAGAAAATCGCTTCTTTCCCCTGCCAGGTCTTTTCTGAAATGGTATATCGTACAGGATCTCTAAAGCTAAAAAACAACCGGTTTTGGTAAAGAAAGGAATCGGAGGTAAAAGGATGTCTTAAAACCGGCCTAATGGTATCTTTTACAGGCACAATCACTACAGCAGCAGTGTCCACCAGAACAGAATCAACTTTGGCAAGAGAGTCCGAGGCTTGTTGAGCGGCCACACTTGTGTAAAAAAAGAAAGCAGTTATAATCAGTAAATACTTCACGGCTTGCAAAAATAGGCGCTGCTGAACAGCATCAGAAAAAAGAGACAAAACCAATATGAATTTTTGATTGACGCAGGTTAAATTCCGCATCATCACGTTTACCCACAGCGAGGGTGACATTAATAAGCCCGGCTTTGGGCTGAAAAGATAAACCTGCGCCTGCACTTATATAAGTATGATTTTGAATTTCACCTAAAGGATGTTTTCCCCAGCCGCCATCTATAAAGCCGAAGAAGGCCGAGTTTAATCCAGTAAGTAAACGAAATTCCACGGTTCCCACCCCGTATTGCGAAACAAACTGGCTTTCCTCATCAAACCCACGCAGCAAGCGATTCCCGCCAATTTGAAATAATTCATTGCGGAAGAAACTGGCGCTTTGATATATACCTGCATTTGCAGCCAGCTTTAAAGTTGTTTGCTTTCCTAATTGATGAAAATGCGCACCAGATGCCGCAATCCTAAACTGGTAAGCACCCAGCTTTACCGTATCGTACAATTGTTCAAATTTAAAAGATGGGTTGGAGGGATCTTTCAATTCTAATATCAGGTTGTTCTTCTTTAACCTCTTTGTACCGGCAGACGTGGTAATAAAAAGCTGGCTTCCCTTTCTCGGGTTAAAGCGGTAATCTGTGTTATTAAAATCGTATCCCACCCCAAGGTTAATAGAACTTACATCTGCCTCCTGCGGCAATTGCTTTGTCTGAATAATACTAGTGGCATTAATACCATTTACGATAGTTTGCCGGCGTTGCAAAAAAACTGAAGCAGTTTGCTTATCGCCTAAACGATAAGTTGCCCCCAGGTTCATATTTATGTTTAAAAAAATGCTGTCCCGTTTGTACATATCCAGGGAAAAATTCACTCCGAATGCCGACTTAAAAATATAAGGCTGCTCAAAAAGCAGGTTTAGCCGTGGCGAACTCTTTTGCAGTTGCTGCCAAACAAAGCCAATTGTTTCACCGCTGCCCAAAGCATTTTTCAAAAGAACATTTGCATCTACCGTCAGCAACAATTTTCTGCTGCCTGTTGAGACTTCGGTATTCGGCAGAAAACCAATCAGCGCATTTATTTGGCTGCTACGCTTTGCTTTTAAATACAGGTTTAGGGTAGAACCGGTGGCAAGCATTGTTAAGTCTGAAGTTCTCTGCTCTTCTAGATAGGTAAGTTCAGAAAGCTTTTTACTTATGCCTTGCAGCTTTTGTTTATTATAAATGCTGCCGTTTGGCAGTTCCAGAAACTTCTGTAAAAATTCATTATTGACCTTAGCATCGCCAATTACATGCATGCTGTCGATTTTATGAACCGGACCTTTTTCAACCCGCAGTAAAGCCGTTACTTCCGCATCGTTAAATTGAATGCTATCTAAAAAAGTCTTTCCAAAGGGGTGGCCGGTTTCTTCGAGATAATCCAATATTTTTTTTTGCCACGAAGTAATGGTGGTAAAATCCATTGTTCCTTTCATAACCGGAAAGCGGATGGCTTCTAAAACCGAAGCATCACTTTCCCTTGTGCGAATGGAACCCCATTTATATTGATCGCCTAAAAAAAGTTTAATGATGGCTTCTGTTGAATCAATAGCTACACTATCCAGCGAAGCGGTAACAAAACCTTTGCTTTTTAAAAGCGGAAGCAAGCCTGCGATATAACTGTTTGCCTCGAACCGGGAAGGAAAAGTAGCTTGCAGGGAAGCTTTTTCGAACTGCATAGAATCGGCGCCAGCCAACATATATTTTACAGGATACCCCTGGGCTACCGCACTGCCCCACAAGACTGTTAAAAAACAGATTACCCCAAAACTGTACTTTACCTTAGCCATTAATTAATTAAATAAGAGAGAAAAGGATAACGAAGTTGGCTGGAATTTATTTGCACATACCGTTTTGTAAACAGGCTTGCACCTACTGCAACTTTCATTTTACCACATCGCTCCGGTATAAAGATGAACTGGTACTGGCATTGGCCGAAGAGATAAAAGCCGAAAAAGATTATTTGGGAGGTGAAGAAGTACGTACCATTTATTTTGGTGGGGGTACGCCAAGCCTTCTTTCTATTTCGGATTTAGGCTTTTTGATTTCTGCTTTAAGGCAACAGTTTCCACTTGCGGATGGTGCTGAAATAACGTTGGAAGCAAATCCTGACGATATAAATACCGAAAAATTACAGGGATGGAAAACAATTGGCATTACCCGTTTAAGTATTGGGGTGCAATCTTTTTTTGAAGAAGAGCTGCGCTGGATGAACAGGGCGCATAACAGCCAACAAGCAATAGGCAATTTGCAATTAGCAAGAGAAGTTTTTGAAAATATCACGATGGACCTGATTTACGGCTCTCCGCTTTTGACGGATGAAATGTGGAAGCAAAATGTAGATAAGGCCATTGGCTTAGGCATCCCTCATCTTTCCTGCTATGCACTTACGGTTGAAGAAAAAACGCCGCTTCAAAAAAGGATTGATGCACAAACCACTCCTGACATAGATAATGATAAGCAGGCAAGGCAATTTTTATTATTGATGCATTGGCTGCGGGAAGCTGGCTATGAACATTATGAAGTTTCCAATTTTGCAAAGCCGGGTTTCAGAAGCCGGCATAATTCATCCTACTGGAAAGGTGCTAAGTATTTAGGTTTAGGGCCTTCGGCACATTCGTTTAATGGAAAAGAAAGAAGGTGGAATATTGCGAATAATACCGTTTACATAAAAGGCATTAATGAGGGGAAGCCGGAACGGGAAACCGAGGTGCTTACTTCAACTCAACACCTCAACGAAACCCTTATGATTTCTTTACGCACAAGTGAAGGAATTGATTTGAATAAGATATCAACAACTTGGGGTGAAGAAGAACAATTGCGGATACAAAATGGTTTGAAGAAATATATCGGTCATGATTTAATAAGGCTGCAGAATAATCATGCTCAGCTTACTGATGAAGGCATGTTACGGGCAGATGGTATTGCAGCTGATCTCTTTGTCTGAACTGGAATTTATGGGATGAGCGGGATTGGCAGGATAAAGTTTTCATCCACCAATCACAAAGCTCCAAGTTCAGTTATACTCTCCCTCGCCGCCTCAATTGTTGTATCCAAATCGTCCTTACTTAATGCATTACTCATAAACCAGCTTTCAAAAGCAGACGGCGGCAAATAAATTCCTCTATCAAGCATAGAATGAAAAAATTTGCTGAAGAAAGCATTATCAGCTGATGAAGCAGAGGCAAAATTGGTTACGGGTTCTGCACTAAAATGAACAGAGATCATACTACCCATATGGTTAATAACAAAAGGAAGGTTTGAAGCTTCCAACACCTTTTGCAAGCCATTTTTAAGATACGTTCCTTTTTGTTCCAGCTCAGTATAAATGGATGGAGTTGCTTTTAAATGAGATAGCAATGTATAACCGGCAATCATCGCCAAAGGATTACCACTAAGTGTTCCGGCCTGGTAAACGTTTCCAAGCGGCGCAATGTGTTTCATAATTTCAAGCTTACCGCCAAAAGCACCAACCGGCATACCGGCGCCAATTACTTTTCCATAGGTCACTAGATCAGCATCAATGCCCAAACGTTCCTGTGCACCGCCCTTCGCTAACCGAAACCCTGTCATCACCTCATCAAAAATAAAAACAATGCCTTCTTCAGTACATAGTTTTCGTAAACCCTTCAGGAAACCCTGCTGTGGTAAAATACACCCCATGTTACCGGCAACTGGTTCAATAATGATAGCTGCTATCTCACCCTTATTTTCTGCTATTAATTGTTTGACCGCCTCCAAATCATTATAAGCGGCCGTTAATGTATCCGTAGCAACACCAACTGTTACACCCGGCACGGTTTGAATATTAAGCGTAGCCATTCCACTTCCGCCCTTCACTAAAAACGAATCAGCATGACCATGATAGCAGCCTTCAAACTTGATGATCTTATTTCTACCGGTATAACCTCTTGCTAAACGAACAGCGCTCATGCAGGCTTCGGTACCGCTGCTTACCATTCTTATTAAATCAACATTGGGTACCATGCTTTTCACCAGTTCCGCCATATCAACTTCAAGTTCTGTAGGCGCACCAAAAGAAGTTGAATCCAGCACTTTTCTTTGTATCGCTTCAATCACCGGTTCAAAGGCATGACCGAGGATCATTGGCCCCCATGAAGCTATGTAATCAATGTATTTATTTCCGTCAACATCATAGAGGTATGCGCCTTTAGCCCTCTGCATAAAAAGCGGTGTGCCACCAACACTTTTAAAGGCACGAACGGGAGAGTTAACGCCTCCGGGAATAGAGGTTTGGGCACGATTAAAAAGTTCTTTGCTTTTGAAAATATTCATGAGAAATGATTGAACGGAGAGTGGCTTGTTGGACTATTGATGAATTTCAGCTATTCGGGTCGGGGGAGCTGAACCCTGTAATAAACATCAGCAAAAGAAAGTATATAATTAATGCTGGCAAGATGAAGCTGTTTATCAGCCAGAGCATATTTGTCGAATTTCCAAAGGCCATCAGACTGGCGACGAATTACTTCAATAGCATACTCCCTGGAATCAATCAAAATGTATTCCTGCAAAGACGGAATCTGCTGGTAATAAAAAAACTTGTAGCCCCTGTCTATCTTCTCTGTGCCTTCGCTTATCACTTCAAAAATCACAACTGGATTAAGTAAAGTATCAAAAATATCAGGCTGCATTTGAGTAGCACCGCAAACAATTGTAGCATCGGGATAAAAATAGCTTTTTGCAGTAGGTGTGGTTACCCTAAAATCAGAAGGAAAAATGTCGCAGCCCTTTCCTTTAAAGAAGGAGCCCACTTCCCGAATAAGATTGGAAACAATCTGATTGTGCTCCCTTGAAGCACCAGCCATTGCCACAATATTGCCGCCAACGTATTCATGCTTTTCCTCAGCCGCTTCTTCCTGTAAGAGGTAATCTTCAACCGAAACATAGTTTAAAGCAGGTGATGCCATAATGTGGTTTTACAACTTCAAATTTACAATCCGTTTGTTTAACAGACATTTCATTTCTTTAAGAAATGGCTTAAGAAAGCAGCCTCGCTGCATCCTTTGCAAAATAGGTTGCTATTAAATCAGCCCCTGCCCTTTTAATACAAGTCAGTGTTTCTATGATGGCTTTGTCTTCATTAATCCAACCCATTTTAGCAGCAGCTTTTATCATAGCATATTCGCCGCTGATGTTGTAAACGCTTACCGGAACATCCACCGCGTTTTTTACTTCGCGAACAATATCAAGGTATGGCAATCCTGGTTTTACCATCACAATGTCAGCTCCTTCTTCTACGTCCATCAACGCTTCTTTTATTGCTTCAGTGCGATTGGCATAATCCATTTGATACGTCTTTTTATCGCCAAAGCCAGGAGCAGAATCTAATGCATCGCGGAAGGGTCCATAAAAGCAGGAAGCATATTTTGCGCTATAGGCCATGATGCCGGTTCTGGTAAAATTATTTTGCTCTAAACCGAGGCGGATAGCACCTATGCGACCATCCATCATATCGCTTGGTGCTACCATGTCGGCACCAGCTTCAGCATGGGAGATGCTCATTTTTACCAGTGCTTCTACAGTTTGGTCGTTGACGATTTCACCATCCTTTACAATACCATCGTGACCATATGATGAATAAGGATCAAGCGCCACATCAGTCATTATATACATTTCGGGAACGGCGTCTTTAATTGCTTTAATGCTGCGCTGCATCAGGCCATCTTTGTTCCATGCTTCTTTACCAGTATTGTCCTTTAAATCGTCCTTGCATTTAATAAAAAGAAGAACCGATTTTATACCTATACTCCAGAGTTCTTTCACTTCTTTTACAGTAAGGTCAATGCTCCTTCGATAATAATTAGGCATGGAAGCAATCTCTGTTAGAATGCCTTCGCCTTCATCAATAAAAAGTGGTGCAATGAAGTCGTTTGGCGTTATGATTGTTTCTGCCACCAGGCTGCGGATGGCCGGTGAACTGCGGAGGATACGTGGACGTTGGTGTAATATCATTTATTAGATTCGGTTTAAAATATAATCCGGGTCTCTATAGTTATTGTGAAATGCAATAACTCTTACTTCATCTTCCTTGGTGGCAAAAATGATGGAGTAGGGAAAGTTTTTTAAAGAAAGGCTTCTGACTATTTGGCTATCGCCAAAAAAAGAATAGTGCTGAGGATTTACGTCAAGAAAATCGAATGAAGATTCTACTAAATCTAAAAACCGTTTAGCAGTCCCAGGACTTTTGTCAACATAATATTTCAAAGCTTCAGCAACTTCTTTTTGTGTGAGCGAGGTGATTACTAGCTTATACTTCATTTCAACTGTGCTTTGAGCAAAGCCAAAGATTCCTCTTTTGACAATCCCTTTTCGCCTGATGTTTCAAAATCACTCAACCTCTTTTCATACTTCGCAACATCCTCTTTTGAAACGGTATAGTTTGCGAAAGCGAGTTTCCGGGTAAATTCCACAAGTTCCCCGGCAATTTCATCATCGGCCTTCACTAAAAATTCCATCACCTCCATTTTTATTTCTGCAGTACTCATAAAATGATTTTTTCAAATTTACAAAATAACTTTCCTATACCCAATCCCGCGGATGCAAACAAGCTTGTAACAATTTGTCTTCTTCGCTACCAGGCTTAGGTTGATAATTATATTCAAAACGTACGGTTGGTGGAAGGCTCATTAAAATACTTTCTGTTCGTCCGTTTGTCTTTAATCCAAACAAGGTTCCTCTGTCATGCACCAAATTAAATTCTACGTATCGGCCCCTGCGTATTTCCTGCCAGTGTTTATGTTCAGCAGTGTAAGGCAGGTCTTTTCGCTTTTCAACAACGGGGAGATAGGCTTCTGTAAATGCATTACCGCAACTCTTACCAAGGTTAAACAAGAAGCTTACGTCCTGCTTTTCATTAGGGCGGAGATGGTCGTAAAATATACCACCAATCCCTCTTCGTTCATTATTTCGATGAGTGTTTACAAAATAATTATCGCAGTTTTTTTTGAACTTATGATAGAACGATGCGTCGAAGCTGTCGCATACGTTTTTATAGGTTTGATGAAAATGTTTAGCATCTTCTTCAAATAAATAGTAGGGAGTAAGATCAGTACCGCCACCAAACCAGCGGTCGATTACCTCATCATTTTCGTTGTATAGTTCAAACATCCGGTAATTGCAATGTACTGTTGGTACAAAAGGATTAAGCGGATGAAGAACGAGTGACAAACCAGCAGCAAACCAGCTATCTCCTTCGATACCTAATCCCTTTCGCATAGCATCAGTCACATCACCAAAAACGACTGAAGTGTTTACACCACCTTTTTCAAACACAGCGCCATCAGCAATCACTCTTGTTTTACCGCCACCACCTTCCGGCCTTGCCCATGCATCTTCTAAAAACTTTGCTTTGCCATCAGCCTCTTCCAATGCGGCACAAATACGGTTTTGCAAATCATGTATATATTCTATCCAGGATTCTTTGATGTTCATTTACCTTTTACTTATTAATTCTGACGATACTCTTTCACCGCATCTACAAACGCTTTTGCATGGTCAACAGGAACATTTGGCGTGATGCCGTGCCCAAGATTGGCTATGTAATTCCGGGTGCCAAATTCATCAATCATTTCTTTTACCCACTGCTTTATTTGCGGAATAGGCGCCAGCAGTTTTGCAGGATCGAAGTTGCCTTGAAGTGTTATGTTATTGCCTGCCAATTCCCTTGCTTTCTGTGGCGTGATAGTCCAATCTATACCAATGCCAGATGCGCTGCTTTTACTTAAATCTTCCAGTGCATGCCAGGTGCCCTTCGGAAATAAAATAACCGGCGCACTGCCACTTACCGCATCGGAAATCTGCAACAAATATGGCTGTGCAAAAGTTTTAAAATCCTGCGGCGACAAAGAGCCTGCCCAGCTATCAAACACCTGCACCACATCGGCGCCGGCTGCGGCTTGTGCTTTCAAATAATCAATTGTAATAGTGGTTATCTTCTGTAAAAGTGCATGTGCAAGTTCCGGTTGCGTGTAAGCGAACTGCTTTGCTTTATCCCAGGTTTTACTGCCCTTACCTTCTACCATGTAACAAAGAATTGTCCAGGGCGCACCGGCAAAACCAATCAGCGGCACACGGCCATTCAATTCTTTTTTTGTTAACGATAAAGCATCTAATACATATTTTAAATGATGCGCAGCATCGGCTGTATTTAATGCATCAATATCTTTTTCAGATTGTATCACTTTTGGCAATGATGGCCCTTTGCCTTCTTCCATCAAAACCTCTAAACCCATTGCCTGGGGTATTACTAAAATATCAGAAAAAATGATGGCTGCATCTACGCCTACCTGGTCAATAGGTTGCAACGTAATTTGAGTGGCCAGCTCCGGTGTTTGCACACGGGTAAAGAAATCATATTTGTTACGCAGCTTAATGTAATCAGGTAAATATCTACCTGCCTGCCGCATCATCCACACCGGAGGCCGTTCTACTTTTTCTTTGCGAAGGGCCCGTAAAAGCAAATCGTTTTTTAAATCAATCATGTTTTCTTTTTAAAACCTATGAGGTTTGCAGAATGTCTAAAGTTTAAAGGAACTAACCAAACCTTATAGATTTAGGCTTTGGCTACGTAAGCTACCGCCTGTTTTGCCAGCTCATTTTTATCCGCGGTTTGTGCAATTATAATTTTGTTATCTGCGTATTTCCTGATGGTTTCTTTTGTTGTTTTGCCTATAGCGAATAACCGGGTTTGCTGCGGCAGCTTATTCAACTTAAAAAAGCTGTGAACCGCACTTGGACTAAAAAATAAAACCCCTTCGTACTGCCTTGTTAAGAGGTTTTGAATTTCTGTTGTCTCATATACAATCACTTCTTCAATCTTCACTCCTTTTGACCGTAATTTCTGAGGCAATTCATCTCTGCGGATATTACCGCAAAAGAAAACCGCATTTTCAATTTCATCATCAAGTATCTCCTGGGCCAGGCTTTCCGCATTATCGGCTGTGCCTGTAATTTGTGCAGATGGCAATTTTTCCTGTATAAGTTTTTTTGTGGTATTGCCCATGCAGTAAATGCGCCAATCAACCGCTACTTTAATTTGATTTGCCACCGCCTCCACCGCATTCATACTTGTGAATACTACGGTAAGTTTTTTTGTTGATAGTCCCTGAATTTTTTCTGTTAACAGCGGGTCAACAACAGCATTTGTTTCAATAAAAGAAAGTTCTTCAATGACAATATTCTTCGTTGCCGCTTCTTCCACAACTGCTTTGGCAAGTGGCCGTGTGGTTAACAGGTATTTCTTAGTTTTTTCCATTTCTTATCGAAGTTATAATCTGTCCGGCCTCACTGCTTTGGAGTAACCTGTTTGCAGCAATTAAACCTAATTCTTTACTGTCTACGCTATCCATCTCTTTTTCTATGTCTATTTTCTTCTTTCCATCTACTGAGCAAATATTTCCCTTAAAAACAACTTTGTCCTTTTTTACTTCGGCCAAAGCAGAAATCGGAGTTGAACATCCGCCCATTAACGTATGTAAAAAGTCGCGTTCAATCTTAGTACATAAAGCAGTGTCATCATCATTAAACGGCTGGCAACTTTGAAGTGGATAATCATCCCCTTCTCTGCATACAACCATTATAGCTCCTTGCGCAGGGGCCGGCAACATCCAATCTAAATCTATTGATTTTTCAGGCCGTAAATGTATTCGTTCCAAACCTGCTGCAGCGAAGATGGCTCCCTGCCAATTATGGTCTTCTACCTTACGCAAACGGGTATTTACATTACCACGCAGGTTCTCGACCTTATGAGATGGATAACGATGTAGCCATTGAGCAATTCTCCTGGTTGAACCTGTTGCGATAGTTGCTTCTGAATTAAAATCGTTGAGGAAATCAATTCCATCTTTATAAACAAAAATATCCTTGTACGATGCTCTTTTTAATACAGCAGCTTGTTGTATCCCCTGTGCCAGTTGCGTTGGCACATCTTTCATAGAATGCACCGCGATATCAATTCTGTTATTTAATAAAGCGGCATCTAATGTTTTAGTGAAAATACCTGTTACGTTCAGGGCATATAAGGGAGTTACAGTATCAATATCTCCCTCGCTTTTCATGTAAACTAATTCCGATGGAACACCGGCTTCCTTCAACAGGCCTTGCACCAATGTAGCCTGCCATACAGCCAACTGGCTGTCTCTTGTGCCAATGCGTAAAATTTGTGACATTAATTTTTTGCGCTTATAAAATCGTTGAGGGCCGCAATGTACTGACAACCCTTTTGGTTCTGCACTTTCATCTTTCCTGCAGTATCGTTTAATACCCGCTGAATATGTATATCTATTGCTTTTGGGCAGGTAGTAGTTTGTACATATTGGGGATGTCCATACAATTCTTTGAGCTTTACTTTCAGGTCTTTGAGCATTGGAACATGCTTGCGCATTTCACTCCACTCTCCAAACTCCAGCATCATTTCAGCAATAATAGTTTTCGCTTTTGGCACTTCGGCAGTACGCTGACGCAAGGTTTCATCTTTTAGTTTTGAAAGCTGGTCAACGTTTACAAGCTGCACATTCGGCAATGCCTGTGCAGCAGCATCTACATTATAAGGAATAGAAAGGTCAATGATCAATTTTTGGCCTTTACCTTCTACATGCTCTTTTAAAATAACCGGTTGCGCAGCATTGGTTGCCACTAAAATAATATCGGCGTCAGCCACCTCTGTTTCAAGGTTATTTAAAGAAGCATATTTCAACCCTAATTCGTTGGCTAACTCCTGTGCTTTTTCTACCGAACGGTTAATAAGTGTAATATTTTTTGTGCCGAGATAATCAACCAGGTTTTTACAGGTGTTGCGACCAATTTTGCCTACGCCTAACAATAAAATCTTTTTAGATGAAGGGCTGACAACTCTATTACGGATGTATTGAACAGCGGCAAACGAAACAGAAACTGTTCCACCACTTAACTCCGTATTATTTTTGATGGCTTTGGAAGATTGCAGTACACAATTAATCAACCGCTCAGTAAAGGCTCCGACAAAGCCCTGCTCTTTGGCAAATTTCACAGCCGTTTTTAATTGTCCTACAATTTCGTAATCGCCCAGGATTTGAGAATCCAGCCCTGCGCCTACGTTGAATACATGCTCTATTGCATCGGCCCCGATTTTAATATAAGCCGACTTTTTAAACGACTCCGCATCGCCAACAGTTTGAGAACATAACAACTCCACAAGCTGGTGACTGCAATAAGCGAAGCCATAAATTTCGGTACGGTTGCAAGTGGAAAGAATAAAAACCTCGTTCAGGCCCTGGAGTGAAGCCTGCTGCAGGATGGCCGCATATTGTTCATTACAAATTGCAAATTTGCCTCTTACGGAAGCATCGGATTTTTTATAGTTAATTCCGGCAACAAAGAAATTTGATATGTTCTTAAAGTGCTGTGTATTCATTTCAGTGTTAGTCAACTATCACGGCGCAAAAGTAATTTGAGGCGTAGCTGAGCACCGAAAAGGTCTGTCATTTGTGTGTCATTTGAAACGGTGATTTGCATCAGGTGTAGTAACACATGAATAAAGTGCCGCTTTTGTTGTAAGAACCGCTAAAGAAACAATAAGCAATAGGCGATGGCCAATAGGCAATCTGAAGATTAAATGCAATTGATAATTTATAAACCCGCCACTGCTTATTGCTTATTGCACATTACCCTGCCCTACTTTTGCTTCCTTATATGAAAAGAGCTATTGTATTAATGAACCTCGGTTCGCCGGATAGCACGGAAGTAAAAGATGTAAAGCGCTACCTGGATGAATTTTTAATGGATGAAAGAGTGATTGACAAACCCTGGCTGTTACGGGCTTTGTTGGTAAAAGGAATTATTGTTCCTTTTCGTGCGCCAAAATCTGCAGAAGCTTATAAATCCATCTGGACAAAAGAAGGTTCCCCATTGATTGTTATCTCCAAACAATTGCGTGATGCAGTGCAAAATGAAGTGGAAGAACCGGTGGTGATTGCCATGCGTTATGGCAACCCTTCTCCCATATCAGCTTTTGATGAATTGGTAAAAAATAATCCTGATTTGGAGGAAGTGGTTGCCGTTCCTTTATACCCCCATTATGCCATGAGCTCTTATGAAACTGCCGTGGAATATGCTAAGGAGCAACATAAAAAAGGAGCTTACAATTTCAAGCTTAGTTTCATCAAACCTTTTTATAATAACGAAGATTATATTGAAGCGCTAACGGAAAGTATCCGGCCTTATGTAGCCGGCAACTACGATCAAATTTTGTTTTCATATCACGGAATACCCGAACGCCATATTTTAAAATGCGATCCTACAAAGCAACATTGTTTAAAAGTTGATAACTGCTGTGACGTGCCTTCCGAAGCGCATGCTTATTGTTACCGCCATCAATGCTGGACCACTACCAACCTAGTAGCTGACAAGTTGAACATACCCAAAGAAAAAAGAGGCTTTTCTTTTCAGTCACGTTTGGGAAGAGACCCCTGGCTGAAACCGTATACAGTAGTACGTTTGGAAGAATTACCAAAAGAAGGCGTAAAAAAGTTAGTAGTTGTTTGCCCGGCGTTTGTAAGCGATTGCCTTGAAACTATTGAAGAAATGGGCGAAGAAGGACGGGAAGTATTTTTAAAATCCGGTGGCGAAAGTTTTGAATTAGTTCCCTGTATGAACGTGCATCCGTTATGGATTGGGGCGCTAAGTAAATGGATTGGCGAATATGCGTCGGGGAAAAAGGAAATGGTTTTAGAAATGTAAAATCGCATAATATAAAAACTATCAGCTTTGGAACTTACAATGTCTATCACCTTTTACATTTTAGATTCTATATTTTAGAATTTACATTAATTCCATGTACGCATATCTAAAAGCACTCCATATCATCTTCATCGTTACATGGTTTGCGGGCATGTTTTACATTGTCCGTTTATTCATTTACAATACAGAGGCAAATGAAAAAGGAGAACCCGAAAAGAGCATTTTGCAAAAGCAATTTTCTATTATGATAAAGCGGCTGTGGTTTGGTATTACCTGGCCATCAGCAATACTTACGGTTATACTTGGCCCCTGGGTTATGTTCAACGGGAATTGGAATAAAACTTTAGGCGATGAAAGTGGCCGCTGGTTGTTAATCAAGTTGTGCTTCGTGGTTTTGCTTTATGTATATCACTTTTCGCTACATGCAATCTATAAGCAACAGGCAGCAGGTATATTCAGGTATTCATCGCAAAAGTTGCGGATATGGAATGAAGTGGCGACTATTTTTTTGGTGGCGATAGTAATGCTGGCGACAGTAAAGCAAAGTATGAGCTGGTTATGGGGATTGATTGGGCTAATAGGCTTTGCTGTTGTTTTACTGTCTGTTATCAGGATTTATAAAACGCTGCGAACCGGCAAAACTTCTCAACCATTGTAAGCCGCTTGCATTGCCAGCTTTCATTTCCTATTTTGTGACTAATTTATTTATCCAAACTATGGAAAGCGTAAATGCTCCTGCTGTTTCTCCCTCGCAATACCGTTCGTCTGTACTTGCCGAAACTTTTGAAACGCTAAAGGTCCGGTCTGCGCAGATGTACCTACAGGTAAAGTTTTTTGGTTACTCGCATACCATGGACGATTATGAGCAACGTAAGCTCAGGATCTTCAACCAGATCAATTTTTTCCAGGCAATAGCCGGAATTTTAATTCCCTTATTTGGAATGCTTCTTCCCGGAACGCTTCCTGCTTCTGCATGGCTGGCAACCTGCTACCCGGCAGGCGTAAGCATCGTGGTTTTAAGCCTGAACTCTTTTCGCAAATACGAGGCATCGCTTTATACCTACTTTTTTCTATACCCGCTTTGCACCTGCTTTGTGTATTTAAACGGGATCAACCCGGGGATTGATCTTTACTTTATCCTGTTTGTAATACTATCTGTTTTCTTTTTACAGGATCTTGGCTTCATGCTGTTTGCTATTGGCTTTTCCATGATGTCGTTTTTTATTCTTTCGGTAGTATTAACGCATTACACTTACGAACTGGAAACAGGCAGCCCGGCAGTTTATCTGCTGAACAAATTTGTATCGTTGCTTTTTATATTTTATGGATTGTTCCTGGTAAAAAAAGAAGCAACCATCTACCAGTTCAACATTTTAACCAAGAAGCAAAACTTAATTGAAAAGAACATTGAAATAGAAAAACAAAAAGAAGAGATCAGTGATAAGGCTGACCTGCTTCAAAAGCAAAAAGAAGAATTAGGCGAATTAAATGCGTTTAAGAATAAATTATTTTCCATCATTTCACACGACCTTAAGTCGCCGATGTATGCACTGCGTAACCTGTTTCAAAACATGCATCAATACAATTTACCGGCTGAAGAAATTAAAGAGATGGTGCCCGATGTGCTGATAGATTTAAATTATACAACTGCATTAATGGAAAACCTTTTGCAGTGGGCCAAATCGCAAATGCAATCGGATGCTGTAAATTCGCAGGACATAAACATTTCTTTTTTAGTAACCGATGTAGTAAAGCTTTTACGCCTGCAGTCGCAAGCAAAAAAATTGTCCATCCAGGTAGAAGTGAAAGATGATGTATTTGCTTTTGCCGATAAGGATATGATTCACCTTGTGGTTCGTAATCTTTTATCTAACGCTATCAAATTCACACCTGCGGAAGGGCATATAGAGATTGGCTTAAATGATTTTGAAGAATTTGTGGAAGTATATATTCAGGACTCAGGCCTTGGCATCAGCGAAGAAGCTTTGGATAAAATAAAGCAAAAAATATTTTACACTACCACGGGTACATCAAGTGAAACCGGTACTGGTTTGGGGCTGATGTTATGCAACGAATTTTTGGCAAAGAATAATAGCCAGTTGCGGATAGAAAGCAATGTTGGCAAGGGAAGCATTTTCTCTTTCGCACTTCCTAAAATGGCGGCACATCAAATAAAAGCTACAGCGGATGCCTATGACGAATAATACTAGTTGGCAGTTAGCAAAAAAGTTCTGGTGGGTCTACCGGCAGGCAAGAAATAATACAATTATAGCAATAACTGCAAAACGCCAACTGTAAGCTTCTTACTGCATCACATAAGGGTCCTCAGAATTAGCAATTTTCTTTCCTGCAGTATAACTAAACTGCATTTTTTTACTGACAACTTTTTGCAGGCTAACCGTTACTTTTTTACCTCTGTTTACATCAGCTATCGATTGTTCTTTACTGTCGTGTGCCGGTATGCCGTAAATGGTAATCAGTTTGGTTTTCCAAACATCACCATCCGCTTTTATGTAGGTTACTTTAGCCACAGCCTGGTCTATAGAATAATCGGAGCGGTTGTTTACAATTACTTTCAAATCTTTGATGCCGCCTAAAAACCCGATGCCATAATTACTGTTGGTACCCGTAATAAATTTGTTCCATTTCATACGGGCTAATTTTTGTTTATCTTCTTTTGGAGCTTCCACAGCTGGCTCTTTTTTTTCAGTTGCAGCAATAAGCGGGGTGGAAGCAGCAACCGGTATAGATACTGAAGCTACCGCGGTTTCAGGAAGATTTTTACCTGCGCTTTTGCCTACGGAGTAAATAGAAATACCAGCCAGCAAGGCCGCGCAAAGCAAAACAGCAGAAGCAGCTTTTGGACGACGATAATTAAAATCAACAGCCTTCTCCATTAGTACTGGGAGAATATCTTTTGGGCGCTTAATTTTTCGGGGAGCTACCTGTTCTTTCAGTTCACCAATTTTTTCGGCGGGAGCCCAGTTGTTTTTGCCTTCCAGTCGAATGGGAGTGTTTCGGCTAAGCCTTTGCTTTTTGAGTGTATCAATGGTAAAAGGGCCAATTTCATTACGGCCATCATGAAGATAATAAGTGCTCATGAGGTATTAGGATTAGATAGCTAAAGTAATAGGCTGAAGGGTTTTCTGCAATAGCCGTGCGGGTTTTCTTCAAAACAATAGTAAAAACGCGTAGTAATTTTTGCTATCGTAATGTATCTGCAGCCCGGGCTTCAGCTATACAGCAATATTTAGCCAGCCAATTCCTCTACTTCCTGTGCAACAGGCATTATCCTGTTTTTCTTCTTCTTTCTTGTACGGTTCCACCACATAATAGTACCGGTAATTGGAAAGCTAACGCCGGCAAGGCATACAATAAACGCAACAATTTTTGAAGGTAATCCCCAAATGCTGCCAGTATGAACAGGCTTAAAAGTAGATCGAACCCTTGCGCCCAAACTTCTGTCTTTATAAGCAAGCTTGCCTAAAAGGGCACCGGAGTACTGGTCAAGATAAATAGCATCTGTTGCAGATTCATGAGCGGCGTCCTTGCCAAGTGCTGTAATATTTACTGCTTCCGTAGAATCTTTAGGCATCGAGATAGTATAAAATTCTACACCAGTATAAATGGTTTTAGCAATGGTTAATGCTGTATCGAAAGAAATATGTTTGCTGCTGGCGTGATAGACGGACTTCGGCGGTGCAGGCGCTTTTATTGGCGAAGATGTGACGGCATAAATACCTTTGTTAAACCACTCGAACGACCAGGCCAAACCTGTAAAAGCGAAGATGAATAAAAAGATGGCGCTGTAAAAACCAAACACCATGTGCAGGTCGTGGTTGACACGTTTCCAGTTTGCATTCCATTTAACTTTTAAACGCTTTTGTAGAATTCTTTTTGTTTTGGGCCACCATAAAACAATACCTGTTATAAGTATAAAAAGAAAGATAAAAGTGGACACACCAACAATGTATTTGCCTACGCTTCCTTCGCCGCCTAATAGCCAACGATGCATAGCAAACACCTGGTAAAAACCTGTTTCGCGGTAGCTGTATTTTTCTAAAACTTTTCCTGTGTAAGGGTTTATAAAAATGGTAAAACCCGGCTGCCGCTGCGGAGGCTGCGGGTTGGCGTTGATAGGTTTTGATTCTTGTGCCGCCCCTTTTTGTTGTTGCTTTTTTCCTTCTTTTTTTGGAGGAAAGGCTACGCTTATTTCTGCACTTCTATCCCTTTCTGAATATAGCTTGATCCCATTCACTTTCGCACCCGGAAAGCTTTGTGTTACTTTTTTCACAAGGCTGTCAACGGAAAGTTTACCAGCGCCTGTTTCTACATAATAGCGCTTTTTATTCATGGCCATTTGCAGGTCTTTTTCAAAAACCAAAATGGCGCCCGTTAAGCAACAAAGCAATATCACTAAACCTGCAGCAAGGCTTAAATAAAGATGTATGCGACGAAAAAAAACTTTCATGATGTTCTTAAGATTAGCGGCTGCAAAAAGAAGCTAAACAGCTTTGTTCACGATTATTTGAAAAAATTTTATTTAAAATTTATAAGATGCGGTAGCTATAAACTGCGCAGGTGCAATAGGATTGATGCTATAGTTTTCATGAACATAGTAATTGAACGTGTTGGTAAGATTTGAAACCTTAGCCAGCAGCGAAACTTTTTTATACGTATAGCCTGCCGATACATCAATGGTTGTAAAACCATCAACCGGGATAAGGCGTGAATAACCCTGCAACTGGCCAACCGTATTATTCCATCCACCAAAACGTTCGCCTATATAAAACACAGAAGCGCCTGCCTTAAAGCCTTTCAACGCCCCGGTATTAAACGTATAAAAAACGCTTCCGTTAGCGGTGTGCGCCGGATTATTCACCAGGCGTTCCCCGGTTTTAAAGCTTCCTGTGTTATCAGCCGTTTTTGTATAGCGAGTAAAGTTGTAACTATAGCCAGCCCTTATATCAATGCTATTTAAAGGGTGTGCGGCAAGGTCTATCTCTACACCATCGCTTGTAGTTTGGCCGGTAAGCACCTTAATGTTCGAATTATTATTGGGAGTTCCATCAGCCAAAAAAGGAGCAGTTTGCGCCAGGTTATTATTTAAGATGCGATAAGCCGTGACGTTAGCGGATAATGCACCATTGAAAAGTTCATTCTTTACACCTATCTCGTATTGGTCAATAACAGAAGCTGTGATAGCATTGCCTTCAACATCCTGCCCTGTATTTATGTTAAACGAGTTAGCATAGCTGGCAAAGAAAGAAGTAGAAGTGGCTGGCTTATACACCAACCCAAGCCGTGGCGAGAAGGCGATATCAGTTTTTGTTTTGCCTGTAGTTTTTGCACCGGTTAAAAGATTGGTGGAATCAATGCCAGCCGTTGAAATATAGGACCACCTGAAACCGGCCAGCACATTAAATTTATCTGAAAGCTTTACCAGGTCCTGCACATAAGCGCCAATGCGGTCAACAGGGGCTTCTCTTTTGCGAATGATAGTGACCGAGGGAATATCGGTGCGCTGCGCATATTTAGCAGGGTCTAAAATATTGATGCGGTCATAGCTACCTGCTGGCAAGCCAGCTACTGGCGGGAAACTAAAATCATTGTTGCTGGTCAGGTAGTGGTCTGCATCTATACCTGTTAGTAAAGCATGCTCCAACTTGCCAGTAGCAAACTTCCCGGTTAAGTTCACCTGGCCCGTATAGTAAGTTTCATCTGATATAATCTTACCTAAGGGCCTTATCCAATCGCCGTTAGCGGCCGCTTGTATTCTTTCAACAGAAAAATAATCTCTTTTATATAATTGGTACGATAGCGACGTATTCAGTTTCCATCCTTCATTAAAGCCATGTTTTAAAGTAGCTGTAGCTGTTGTTTGCTGTGTGGTATTATATTGCCATGATGTACCCATAAAACGGGAACGGGGCACAACGGCAATTTTGGTATTGTCCAAACTTCCTATGCCAAAATCCGGGGTGAACCTGTGATGCAGGTAATCGCCTTCTACCAGCAATTCCGTTTTGTCGCTTATTTTAAAAAGGAACGAAGGATTAACGTAATAACGTTTTGAGCTTACGTTATGGCGAAAGCTGTTAGCCGTTTCAAAGGTGCCGTTGATGCGGTAAGCTATGCTGGAAGAAAGCGGGCCATAAAAATCTACGCTCGGTTTGTACAGGTCATAGCTTCCAATACGCATCGAAACTTCGCCACCGCTTTTAAACTTAGGTTCTTTTGTAACCAGGTTCACGATGCCTCCCGGCGCTACCTGTCCAAACAAAATAGCAGCGCTGCCTTTTAACACTTCCACCCTTTCCAATGAACTCATTTCGGGCATAGCCCCGGAATTTATTCTTGCCCCGTTCTTAAATAAATTATTACTGCCAAAGCTGTAGCCTCTTGCCGAAAAACTTTCCTGAACATTGCCGCGTGTAGTAGAGAGATAAACCCCATTTACATTTTTAATTACATCGCTTAAACGTAAGGCCTGCTGTTCACGAATTAATCCCTGGCCTATGATGGCGATGCTTTGCGGGAGGTCCATCGGGTCAATAGCAACTTTGCCTATAGCAACCGGCCGGTCGTTCAAACGCCTGCCTGAAGTAATAATTATTTCCGATAACTTTCTGGCATCTTCAGAGAGGGTTATTGTGATGGCGATGGATTCATCTTTTTTTACTTCTACAATACGTTCCTGTGGCTTTAAACCTACCATAGAAACTTCCACTGTATAGGTGCCTTCCTTTAAATTCCTGACAACAAAATTTCCATGTTCGTCGGTGATAGTTGCTTTGTTTGTTCCCTTTAGGTGCACGGTTACAAAAGCGGCCGGCTCGTTGTCAGTAGTGCTTACTGTTCCGGTAATCATTCCGGCGGGTAAATCAATGCGGCTGGCCAGGGCCTCGTATACAAATGCAGTTTGCGCAAATCCATTCAGGCAAAAAGCCAGCAGCGATAGAGATAGTATTTTTCTCAAAACCAAATATTTTCTTGCAAAGACACGGCATCAAAATTTTTGAATAGTGCCGCATCAGGAAAAATGGTTTACGGAAGAAGGAAAATGAAGTTTATAAGTAATTGCCAGATGATGAAGTCAACAAGAAAGCCCCACAAATTGCGGGGCTTCAATTTTTTTAAATGGTCACTATTTCTTTTCTATCACCCAGCAATCATTATTGTAATTGCCGCAGGTGATAACTAAACTATTATTATAAGCCGCTACCGCTGTAGCATGTCGGCCAATGTAACCATTAGGTGTTTCGTATTCTTTCCATGTACCATCCGGCTTCATGTACCAGATAGATTTTATGTTGCCTTCCGTTGGATTATAACCACCAATCACCCATAATTTATTATCCCAAACACAAACGTCTGTGTAGTTTCTTTCGCTGCCCCCAAAGTCTTTCTCCTGCTTCCATACCTTGCCATTGGCGCTGCTCCACACTTCTTTGCGAAAGTTGCCTTGTCCGTAGCCATTACCGCCACCACATACAACCCATAATTTTCCGTTGAAAGACGCCAAGGATCCGGCAAAACATTCTCCTTTTAAAAAGGGGACATTATCAGTTACCTGCTCCCAGGTTATTCCGTCATGGCTTCGCCATACATCGTTGTACCCGGCACCACCTACTATATACAAATATCCGTTATGAGCGGTGCAACCATAATAGATCCTGTTGTCTAAGATGTTTGTAGAAAGCAGCGTCCAGTTCTCTCCATCATAGGTGCGCCATACATCAAATACACTATGCAGGTTATCGCCGCCAATAATGTAGGTGGCCCCGTTCATATTAGCGATGCCATATACATGGCGGCCATGCCACGGAGCATTGGGCAGCTTCTCCCATACAGCAAGATCGCTGCTGCTTCTATACACATCATTGTACGATTCTTCTGGAACGTTCCACCCGCCGAAACTATACAGCGACTTTCCAATTTGCGCCATGCGGCTGCCATCCCGTACAAAATCCGTAACGGCATCGCTACGCTTTGTCATTACAAATTCATCAGGGCCTGTTGTGGTAAAGTTCCATTTGTAAGTAAATAGCGAAGAGCCATTTCCTTTAGCAGTGATAGATAAAGTTGCAGTATAAGGCAGGGATGGCAATAATTCAACATCGGGAGTAAAAGACACAATACTGTCTTGTATGCTTACTGTTCCTTTTATAACTGTTTCGTTTTGAATAAGCACAATAGTAGCAGTGAATTTAGTTGTATCAATGCCTGTATTTAAAGTAGCACAAACAGCACGGTCAAACGGGCTTTCAGGCTGCGCATTTTGTGGCGAGGTAGCAATCACCTTAACAGAGAAAGGAGCTACTGCTGCCTCATCCCATTTTTTACAACTGCTGGCAAATAAAAAAATAAAGAATAGAAAATACAGGATCGTATTTCCTCGTAAAGAGAAACGGTTTTTCATTAGGACGGATTTAGGATTGTTTTCGGTGGCTAAGATAGATGGCGCTTTATAAAACTCATAGCAGGCTGCACTGTTTTTAAGCCCGGTAATTAATAACCCCTATCGCAGAATTTTCGCCAGCTATTGCACACTCCCCTTTTACATACCTTTGCCCCCATTTTTTAAACAAGTTTACAAGCCCGTTATGGCCAACAGATATAAAGAATTTAAAGGACTGAATTTGCCCTCCATCGAAAAGGATGTATTGGAGCGATGGGAAAAGGAAGCAGCCTTTCAAAAAAGTATAGAATTAAGAGAAGGCGCCGAACCTTTTGTGTTTTACGAAGGTCCGCCAAGTGCAAATGGCCTGCCTGGGATTCACCATGTAATTTCAAGAACGTTGAAAGATATGGTGTGCCGCTATAAAACTATGCAGGGTTTTAAAGTAGAACGAAAAGGCGGCTGGGATACCCACGGCCTGCCAATAGAGTTAGGTGTAGAGAAAGAACTTGGTATTACAAAAGAAGATATCGGCAAAACGATTTCGGTAGAAGACTACAATCAAAAATGCCGCGAAGCTGTACTGCGATACAAAGACAAATGGGATGACCTGACCACCAAGATGGGTTATTGGGTTGACCTGCAGCATCCTTATATTACTTTTAGAAATGAATACATCGAAACACTTTGGTGGTGTTTGAAAGAACTTTATAACAAAGGATTGCTTTATAAAAGTGTTTCTATTCAGCCGTATTCTCCGGGTGCCGGAACAGGTTTAAGTTCACATGAGCTAAACCAGCCGGGCACTTATCGCGATGTAAAGGATACGAGTATAGTGGCAATGTTTAAATTGCTTCCGACGACAGTAGTTAGCGTTTCGAAAGAGATGGTCAAAATCCCTGCTGCAGCACTTGCTAAATATGGAAAGAATACTTTCAGTAATAATTTAATTGAAATAGCCGAAAGTGCTTGGGAGAGCAAGAGCGAAGAAGCTCAAGATGTTTTTCTTCTTGCTTGGACAACGACACCTTGGACACTACCCTCGAATCTTGGCTTGACCGTTGGACGTGACATTGAATATGTGTTAGTCAAAACGTTTAATCCATATACTCATGGGCCGCAAAATGTAATTCTTGCCAAAGCGTTATTGAAAAAGTATTTCAAACAAGAAGAGGAGAATGCGGATTATGAAAACTATAATGAAAAATCGAAGGTTTTACCTTGGAAAATTTTGGCAGAATTTAAGGGTAAAGATTTAGAAAACTTAGAATACGAACAATTGCTTCCTTACGAAGCATCATCGCTTCAGGCCATAAAAGAAATCACACCTGATGCAAAACCGTTTCGCATTTTGCTTGGCGATTTTGTAACCACCGAAGATGGCACCGGCATTGTTCATACCTCCCCTGCCTTTGGTGCGGATGACTATCGTATCGGCAAAAAATACAACATTGGTATTTTAACTCTCGTTGACAAGCAAGGAAAATTTGTTGGTGGCCTAGGTGAGTTTTCAGGCCGTTACATAAAGGACTATAAAAATGAAGAGCATTATATAGATGTGAACGTTGACATCTCTGTAAAACTAAAAAAAGAAGGCCGTGCTTTTAAGGTAGAAAAATACGAACACAGCTACCCGCATTGTTGGCGCACCGATAAACCTGTTGTTTACTACCCGCTTGATGCCTGGTTTATTAAAACCACTGCTGTAAAAGATCGGATGGTTGAACTGAATAAAACCATTAATTGGAAACCCGCAAGCACAGGTACCGGCCGCTTTGGCAACTGGCTGGAAAATATGGTGGATTGGAACCTAAGCCGCAGCCGTTACTGGGGTACACCACTACCCATCTGGAGAACAGAAGATGGAAAAGAAGAAATATGCATCGGTTCAATTGCCGAACTGAATGAAGAAATAAAAAAGGCAAGCCAGGTATTAGGTGGCGATGTGAATAAACATTACCTGCATGATGGTATTTTGGATTTGCATAAACCCTATGTGGATGAAGTAGTTCTTGTTTCGGATAGCGGCAAACCCATGCACCGGGAACCTGACCTGGTTGATGTTTGGTTCGATAGTGGCGCCATGCCTTATGCGCAGTGGCACTACCCATTCGAAAACAAGGAGAAGTTTAAAGAAAATTTTCCTGCCAACTTTATTGCAGAAGGCGTTGACCAAACCCGGGGCTGGTTTTATACCCTTCATGCTTTAGGAGTGATGCTATTCGATTCGGTTGCTTATAAAACTGTTGTTTCAAATGGGCTGGTGCTGGATAAGAAGGGCGTTAAAATGAGTAAACGATTAGGGAATATTGTTGACCCCTTTAAAACCATTGAAGACTTTGGCGCCGATGCAACCCGATGGTACCTTATCACTAATGCATCTCCCTGGGATAATCTGAAGTTTGATAGTGACGGCATTAAAGAAGTGCAACGAAAATTCTTTGGTACGCTTTATAATACCTATCAGTTCTTCGCCCTTTATGCCAATGTTGATGAATTCACCTTTAAAGAAGAGTATATCGCAGTTGAAGAACGGCCTGAAATTGATCGTTGGATTCTTTCTTCCCTTCAAACCCTGATAAAAAAAGTAACTGCCGCGCTGGATGATTATGAACCTACAGTAGCCGGACGGTTGATAGAAGATTTTGTAGATGAGGGGTTGAGCAACTGGTACGTAAGGCTTTGCCGCCGCCGGTTTTGGAGAGGGGGCTATTCTGCCGATAAAATTGCCGCCTACCAAACCTTATATGAATGTCTTGAAACCATCGTTCGCTTAATGGCGCCTATTTCTCCCTTTTTTAGCGACGAGATCTTCATAACGCTAAATTCCGTAACAGGTAAGCATGACCAGGCTTCGGTTCATCATATCCTGTTTCCAACTCCCAATGAAAAGATCATTGACCAGTTACTGGAAGAAAGAATGTTAGCTGCAAAGGAAATTTCCTCTCTCATTCTTTCATTACGTAAAAAAGAAAATATTAAAGTGCGCCAGCCCTTGCAACGAGCTTTAATTCCTGTTTTTAATCTTTTGATGGAGCAGCAATTTAGAAAAGTGGAAGATTTGATTAAAGCTGAGGTGAACATTAAAGAAATTGAATACCTCACCGATACGGAAGGCTTCATTAAAAAGAAGATGAAACCCAACTTTCCTGCCTTAGGAAAAAAGCTTGGTCCAAAGATGAAACTGGTATCGGAAATGCTTCAAAAATTTTCGCAACACGAAATTTCTTTATTTGAAAAAGAAGGCAGATATTCATTGCCCCTTAACGATGAGTACGTTGAATTAACCTTAAGTGAAGTGGAAATTACCAGCGAAGATATTCCGGGATGGTCTGTAGCCAGCAAAGGTCCTTTGACCGTTGCTTTAGATATAAATATCACCCCGGAATTAGAACAGGAAGGAGCAGCCCGTGAGTTTGTGAACCGGATCCAGAAAATAAGGAAGGACAGTGGATTTGAAGTAACCGACCGGATTGACGTGAAAGTGGCTGCAAGCAATGGTATAGCAGAGTCTTTGGGTAAATATAATAGCTATATTTGCGCCGAAATTCTGGCAGATAAGCTGGAGATTACATCAACGATTGTAGGTGGCATTGAGATAGACGTTAATGACAACGCACTGAAAGTCATCGTAATAAAAAAAGGGTAACAACTGTATGGCGACAAAAAAGCTAGCTCCAAAAAAGGCAGCCAGGCCTGTACAAAAAGCGCCGGTTAAGCCAGCTGCTAAGGGCAAAGGCAAACCTGTTGCGTCAAAAAAAGCCGCACCGGCTCCTAAAAAAGCGGTTGCCGTAAAAAAAGGAACTCCGGCAAAAACGCCTGCAAAGAAGGCTGCTGCAAAGGCGCCGGTCAAAACTACTAAATCGCAACCTGCAAAAGCAGTTGCAAAATCCACACCCAAAACACCTCACAAATCTATGCCCGCTACAAAAAAACAAGAGATAAAAAACACAGCTCCGGAACCGGCAAAAAAGCCGGTAGTTGCCGCTGCCACGCAGCAAACTGCAAAAACAGCTACAAAGCCTTTGGAGAGTAAGCCTGCCCCAAAAGAGCCGGCTAAACCTGCAAAAGTTGTTATCCCAAAAACAAGTACAGATAAAAAAATTAAATACGAACCGGATTTCACCCGCTCTGTATTAGACGCTCAGAAAGGAGTGGAAAGCACTCATACTATGCGATATAGTGATGGAGACTTAGGGGAATTCAGAGACCTGATCAATAAAAAGCTTGAGGTTGCCAAGAAGGAACTTGCTTACTTACAAAGCTTAATTACCCGTAAAGATGAAAGCGGCGACCTGGATGAAGGACGTTACATGACCATGGAAGATGGAAGCATGAGCATGGAAAGAGAGCAATTGAGCCAGATGGCCAGCCGCCAGATCCAGTTCATTGATCATTTGGAAAAAGCCATTATGCGTATTGAAAACAAAACGTATGGTATTTGCAGGGTCACCGGCAAACTGATAGACAAAGCCCGCCTTCGTGCCGTGCCTCATGCTACTTTAAGCATAGAAGCCAAGCAAATGATGAATAAGTAAAAGGGTTTTATAAATTGCAAACCGGTCGTGTACGACCGGTTTTTTTATGGGAGATCTCTTGTCACCTGCTGAAATTGAAGAACTAAAATAGATATTACGTATGACTGTAAATTTTGATTATGATAAAAAACAGGTAGTCCAGGCGTTGCGCTATCATTTTTTAAGCCGCAAGGAAATACGGCTTATGATCATCCTCGTAAACGTATTCGCACTGGTATCTGCCGTGCTTTTTTATTTAAAAAAAGTCTTGCCTTTTGCTTTTTTAGTTTCCTCTTTTTTATGGTTTGTACTGATGATCACCTTCTGGTTTATTTTGCCGGGAATCGTGTATCGGAAAGCGGCTACTTTCCGCGATCATTTCACTATGAGTTTTGAAGATAATGGCTTTAGCCTGGGCAACGAAAGAGGCTCCCGCTCCTGGGAATGGAAGGCCGTGAGCAATTACCTGGAAACACCTAATTTCTTTCACTTGTATTTTACCAGTACCTCATTTTTCCTTGTGCCTAAAATTGCATTCTCCGATGATGAGCGAAGTGAGATGAGAGATTTGCTAAGAGAGAAAGTAAAAAAATGAGCAGTAACTATTAGTTACCCGTGCTGGCCATTTAATGAGGTACTGCATAACAATAAGAACGTAAAAGAGTGTCCTTCGGTTGCACTAGGATAAACTGTGCAATTGGGCTAAATAGATATTCCGTCCGCTAGGTTCATAAAAAAACTCAATCAGCAAGCCTAATTGAGTTTTAAAGTATTGTCGAAAAGCGAGGGTTGTGCTTCGCACTCCTTCTCCTTAAGGAGAAGGTTGGGATGAGGTATTATGCCGGTACTTCTCTTACTACCAGCCTGAACCCGTTGCCATGAATATTCACAATTTCGATATTCGTATCATCTTTCAGGTACTTACGCAGTTTGGCAATATATACGTCCATGCTTCGTCCATTAAAATAAGTATCACTGCCCCAAATGCGCTTTAACGCCTGCTCTCTTGGTAAAAGGTCGTTCAGGTGTTCGCACAGCATTTTCAACAATTCATTTTCTTTTGGAGAAAGCGTTTGGGTTTGACCACTATGCGACAATTCACGCAGCTTTGGATTAAAATGATATGAAGCCATATCAAATTCGCGGTTTTCCGACTCGCGGTTCAACTCCTCGTTACGTTTTAAAATAGCTTTTATTTTATGAAGCAGTACTTCGCTGTCAAATGGCTTGGTGATGTAATCATCAGCCCCAAGCTTGTAGCCCTGGATAATATCTTCCTTCATAGTTTTAGCACTTAAAAAGAAGAGGGGTACGTCGGGATTTATATCACGAATTTCTTCAGCTAACGTAAAGCCATCCATATTCGGCATCATTACATCCAGCATACATAAATCATAGCTTTCCCGCTGAAAAGCCGCAAGGCCAAGGCGGCCATCACGCTCAAGCGTTACATCGTAATCATTTAATTCAAGATAATTCTTTAGCACACTTCCTAAGTTCGGATCGTCCTCGCATAATAATACTTTCGCTTTTTTGTCTGCCATAATAATGGGTTTTTAATTCACATAAAATTAAATGCTTTTTTCACACCATCTTTCAACTGTTCCATTCCTGCAAAAATTGGCCCATGCGTATTTTTGTAGCTTATATATACTTTACATGGCTATGCACATTACATCTGATAACCGCCTGAAGAAACTGATCATTATTGGCGACCGGTTATTGGTGCGCCCAACCCGGCCTAATGACCGAACGCAAACCGGGCTATTTCTTCCACCCGGCGTACAGGAAAAAGAAAGGGTGCAGCAAGGGTACATTGTTAAAGCGGGACCGGGCTATGTTATACCAATGCCTTCGGAAGACGAGCCGTGGAAAACACAGGAAGAGCAGGTTAGATACATTCCCCTGCAGGCTAAAGAAGGAGACCTGGCAATTTTTTTAATGGGAGGCGCAACTGAAATTATGTATGAAGGGGAGAAATACTTTATTGTTCCGCAAAGTGCTATACTGATGCTGGAACGAGACGAGGATTTGTAGAGTAACAAGTAAACGTTTCCTGAAAGCAATATAAGTTTAGAATCTTATTATACATTGTAATAAAGGCTCAATCATACAACCTGGTCGGGCCTTTATCATCACCCACAATAATGCTATTATCGATGCAGTGTAATGCACACAGCATCACTGGAAATCCAGCGCTGGAAAAAATACTACTTAACTCTTCCTATGCGGTCGGTGATTCGCCTTTTGTTGGGAATGGCGTGGGCCCTGCTCTCCTATCACCTAAATCACCACCTTCTCTTTTTTTCTTTGCTGCTCCAATAATAAAACGCACCACAAAAAAAAGGATCACAATTAATGCTATTGCCGGAACTACCATAATCTATATTTTCTATTGCGAATTCCAAAACGGTGCCATTCATGACTCATCAATTTATGTTGCTTTACCTTTTCTTTCCCAATGATCTTTAATGAGGGATCCTTCCTTGTCATATTTTAAGGTTCTTGCATAACGGTCACCTTTAATGATGCCTTGCTCATTTTGTTTACCCATAAATAACTGGACGGCATTGCCCTCTTTGTCGGTTATTAGCAACAGATCATATTTGCCATAACGCAAGGAAACATTTACAGAAGGCTCAAACTTCTTGTTGATCATTTTTAGGAGGTCGGTACCTAACGGCATTACGTATTTGTTTTGATATGCACTGCATATTTTCTGCCAGATGCATGGCCCCATTACATCGCAATAAAAAGCCCCATCTCTAAGGTTGTAGAGATGGGGCTGAAAATTATATTTTGACTTTAGAAAGCCTGCTTACCGGCAAGGTTGCCATCGGCATCAAGTTCCACAATATCGTAGCCCAGCTTCTTTACACCATCCAGTATTTTTTGTTTGTCACCCACTACTAAGATGTTCAGCTTTTTAGGATCCATGTGTTTGGCTGCAAGGCTTTTCATTTCTGCAGCGGTCATGGATTGCAAAATCTTATTCTGTTGCGTTGTAAAGTTTGGTGGCAGGTTATAGTATAAAATACGGCGCATGAAAGCCGCCTTTTGTCCTATTGATTCGTAGGCCAACGCTTCACTTTGACTAATCGCTTTTTTCATGAAAGACATTTCTTCTGCTGTTGGCCCGCTCGCTACATAATCAGAGATTTCTCTCATGATTTCCGATAAAGCGCTATCGGTAACATTGGCCCTGATGCCCGAGTTAAAAGAAAATTCTCCTCCATATTTATTGCCTGCAAAACGGCTGCCGGCGCCGTACGTCCATCCCTTTGTTTCCCGAAGGTTTTGATTCAACCTTGAGGTGAATCCCTGTCCAATTGGGTAATTCATTAAAGTACTTTTATAATACTCGCCTGTTGCATCGTACTTCATACCGGTAGCATAACCAACCCTGAATTCTGTTTGTGCGGCCTTCGGCACATCAACCAAATACACTTTTGTTTTATCTACTGCTGGCTGTCCTTCAATCTTTGGTAATACAACTTTTTTGTTAGGCAACTTATTCAGGAAAGAAAGTTTAACTAACACCTCTGCTTCTTTAATATCTCCTGCAACTACCAGCTTTGCATCTTGCGATGTTGTATAGTTTTTATAATAGGATTTGATGTCATCCAATGTGATGTTGCCTACTGTTTGCTCGGTTCCATTTGGACTGATTCCTAAAATATGATTTGATCCATAATTGAGTTTAGCAAAAACCGCCGAAGCTACAGTTGCCGGTCTTGCTTTTGCCAATTTAAAACCTTCTAAAGCCTGTGTTTTTAAGCGGTTAAAATCTTCTTCTTTGAAAGCGGGATTGAATAAACGCTCTTGTAAAAGCGTCAGGGTTTTATCTACATTTTTCTTTAGCGATTGAATAGAATAGGTAACACCATCCAATCCACTGGAGATGAAAATAGAGCTTCCCAGTTTTTGTAATTCTATAGCCATTTGTTCAGCCGTATAACGCTTTGTATCCTCGTTCATCATCTGTGCAAACAAATTAGCTAAACCGGCTTTGGTTAGATCATTAGCAGATGCTAAGTGCCCTCCGGGAATGGTTAAGCTGATAGAAACCAAGGGAATTTCCGTGTTTTCTGTTCCGATGATCTTTGTTCCTATTGGCAAATCTTTCCGCCAGAATTTAGGAACATTTACTATAGGTGAGGCGCCTACTGCCGGAACTTTTTTTCTATCTAAGGTTTCTTTTGTTTTTACATATTTGAGGTTTGCATAACCATAGTCAGGCGCTGTGTATGCAGAAGAATCAATCTTGAAATTATCTGCTTTAGCAATTAAGTTTTCCTTTCCTTTTGACAACACGCTTAATACTACAGCACTCTTCCCTTTAATGTATTTTGTATAAGCTGCCATCACGTCTTCTTTGGAGAAAGACGTGTACATTTTCAACAGGTCTCCAATCTTATTTGGATTACCAGTAAAGGTCTGCAATTCGGCAAGTAAACTAACCTTACCATCTACGCTTTGCAAGCCACTGATAAACCCCGATTCAATTTGTCCTTTGAACTTGGCAACATCTTCTTCTGTTGCGCCACGCTTTTCAAATGAGTCTAATGAAGCATGCAATA
>JAQBNG010000023.1 GCA_028288675.1 Flavisolibacter sp.
TTACTACAGATACAGTCATACCGGTTATTGCAAAACCAAGCAGTACACCAATCACACTAAAAATAATCTCGGTCAAAATAATTACCGGCTTACTCACGCTGTTAAACTGCAATACAAGTATCAATAAGATCAACGCCAGTGCAATCACTAATGCCTTACCAAGAAAAGCTCCCGTTTCAGCCTGCTGTGCCCCTTCGCCGGTTTGTGCTACGATAACACCGGCAGGCTTGTTCTTAAAATCAGCAATATATTGCGCCATGTCGGCATTAACCGCGGTAGGTGTATAGCCGGTTAATACATTGGAGCGGAGCGAGATTACCCTCTTTTGGTCCTTACGTTTTACACTACCTACTGTGCTGGTATAATCAACAGTAACCACAGAAGAAAGCGGAACACTTTTGATGGTGCCACGGTTAGCCATATCCTGGAAACGTATATTCATGTTCAGCAAATCGGTAAGGTTCCTGCGTTGTAGTTCGTTGTTACGCAACTGAACTTTATATTCATCTTCTCCTTCTTTTATGGTAGATACTTCGCGGCCAAATAAAGCGGTACGTATGGCCATACCAATTTGTGCCGATGATACGCCTTCAATCAAGGCCCTTTGCCTGTCAACGTTGAGTGTTAATTCAGGATTTTTCAAATCCACGTCCATCTTTAACTCTTCTACGCCAGGCACACGGATGGAGTCTAAATAATTCTTAAGCGATACGGCTGTTTTGGTAAGATTATCAAAGTCTTCGCTGGATACTTCAATGTTTACCGGCGGATCGGTAGGAGGGCCGGATGCTTCCTGTGCTACAGATAATTCAGCTCCCGGAATGCCTTTAATTTCTTCCCGCACTGCATTCAAGAATGGCGCAGTAGAAACCCCATGGCGTTTTTCAAATTCAACAAATGAGACTTGTATCCTGCCCAATTCCGGTCGTGTACTTCTGTCGCCGCTTGAGGGGTCTGCAGCACCAACTGCAATGTTTGAGATAACACTTTCCACAACAGGATTTTTCTTGCCGGGCCCAATGCCCAACACTGTATTCACCCTTGTTTCCAATACTCTGGTTACTGAATCGGTATAATCAACATCGGTACCCGTAGGCAGTTTTAAATACACATTAATCTGGTTCGGATCCCCCTGTGGAAAGAAAACAACCGGCACACGGCCGCTGCTCGACGCCCATCCAAAAATCATGAATGTGATTATCAGCAAGGCAAATGTTCCAAACAAAAGCTTGACAGGCCGCCACCCAACAAGTGCCCGGCGCAAGGTGCGTTCGTAGCGGTTCATGATGCCCGGTAGCACCCTGTTTTGAAACCCTTTTATCCATCCGCTTAATAAAAAGCGATAAAATAAAACCGCAAGCACCATAAACAGTATAAGGTTACCTAAAAATGTGTAACCTAACACATCGAACAACACACCCAAACCGACAAACACCCAAAATGCCGGCTTACGAAAAATTGCCGTTTTTCGCTCAGGTACGCCATCTTCATGGTTCATAAAATCAACCGCAAATACGGGGTTCATTATAAAGGCCACAATAAGTGAGGCAGCCAGTGTAAAAATTAGCATAGTAGGCAGGTAGATCATGAACTTACCAATAATGCCCGGCCAGAAAAGTAACGGTACAAAAGGCGCCAGGGTAGTTAAGGTTCCTGCTAATACCGGAACCCATACTTCACCGGCAGCCATGATAGCACTTTTTTGTGCTGTAAGTAAACCCTTTGATTGCACAAAAATCCGGTGGGTATTTTCTATTACCACAATGGCATCATCTACAATAATTCCGAGGCCGAACAAAAGGGCGAATAACACCATAAAGTTTAGCGTAACATGGTTGCCTACAATCAAATCTGCAGCAGGCAAAAAGAGGAAGGCAATAAACATGGAAAGTGGTACCGAAAGCGCCACGAAGAACGCATTGGTAACACCCATAAAGAACATAAGAATAATGAGTACGAGCATGAAACCGATGATGATGGAATTCACCAACTCATTAAACGATACAGCTGTTTTTATACTCTGATCGCCGGTAACCACTACCCGCAATTGCGGCGGCAGGGAGCCAGCTTCTTTCATTTCGTCAATCACCCGGTGTACATCAGCAGATGTTTCAATTAAATTTTCACCTGCACGTTTTACAATGTTTAAAGTAATAACGGTCTTGCCATCTAAGCGGGCATAACTTTCATTGTCCTTGATAGTGTCTTTAATGGTAGCAATGTCCTTTAAATAAATTCCATCGCCGGAGGAGTTACGCACAATAACGCCTTGAATATCGTAAGCTGTTTTAAACTGTCCTTTCAGTTGCAGGTTGCGCTGCATATTGCCTACGTCCAATTGCCCGCCGGAGATGTCTATATTTTCATTGGCTACCGAACGGGCAATGTCATCATACGTGACAGATGAAGCCTGCATACGAAATGGATCAACGTTGATCTGAAACTCACGTTCCGGTGCTCCCACTAAATCTACCCGGTTCAACTGCGGTAATTCTTCTAATTGATCTTGTAAATCCTCAGCATATTTTTTTAAACGAACCACGTCAAAATCACCGCTTACGTTTACATACATAATTGGTTGCTCCGAGAAGCTGACCTCTTGTACAATAGGTTCCTGCGTTAACTCGGTAGGGAGATCTGTCTTCGCTTTGTCCACAGCATCTTTTGTCTTTTGCAGCGCCACATCCACGCTTACGTCCGTATCAAACTCAATCATGATGGCCGAGAAATCCTGTACTGAAGTACTTGTTAGCTTATTAATCTTAGCCCCGGTGATGCTTTTAATTTGTTTTTCGATAGGCTGCGTGATCAGGTTCTCAATATCTTTTGGAGAGTTACCAAAATTTATGGTTTGTACATAAATGGTAGGGATAACGATATCCGGAAACTGTTCTTTTGGAAGAGTAACAAACTGGTAGATACCACCTAAGGTGATAAACACCATCAGCAGGTAAATAGTGGTTTTGTTTTTTATACTCCAGGTGGTGGGCCCAAACTGCTTAAAGCGTTCGGACATATATTCTTTGACACTCATAAAAATTCGTTGAATAGGTCTGTTGTGTATTAGTAAGCTGATTTTCGCCAAAGGGTTCGTGCATAAGTCTATGCTACTTTGGCTTCTGCAAAATCAGCCTGGCAGTCTTTATCTTTTCTTGTAATAATCTTTAGTTCTCATCTCTTTTATTTCACCGTTGCTTTGGTATCAGTGGTCAGTGCCTGGCCTTCGTACAACTCCTGGTAACCTTCAGTTACAATCACATCGCCACTTTGCACACCGCTTTTAATTTCAAGGCGTTCGCCATACAATTCACCTACAACTACACGGCGTTTACGGGCAATGGTTTTAGCCCCTTCTTTTGTGGCTACTATCACATACTTGCCCTGCTCATCATTCTGCAAAATATTTAATGGGATAGTGATAGCATTGCCGGCGGAGTAATCCCTGATTTTTACAATAGCGATCTGGTTTGGCTTTAAAGAAGGATCGGATGGAACCGGAGCTTCAATCATAAAAGAGCGACTGGTGGGATCAATGATCTTTCCTGCTACAGAGACTTTAGTTGTCAGGGGTTTATTATTAGCGCCTGGTAAAACTATTTCTAACGTAGTGCCTACACCAACACGACCTAAATAATTTTCAGGAACCAGTGCCGTTATTTTTAGTTTGCCTGTATTAACAATAGAAATTTGCGGACCTGCCGGACCAACACCGGTGAAAGCTTCGCCTACCCTTACACTCACTGTTTCCGCTACACCTGACATAGGCGCTGTAACATTCATCTGACCCACCTGTCTTTGAATGATGCCGATTTGTTTGCGTAATGTTTCCACCTGCGTTTGTGCGTTCAATACATTTTGGTATGTACCAACACCCTGGTCAAAAAGGTTTTTAGTACGGCGATACGTATCTTCTGCAGAAGTTAATTGCACCCGTATCGGGTCAATTTGCTGGCGAATCAACTGGTCATCTAAACGAGCCAATAATTGTCCTTTACGTACAGACTGCCCCTGCGTAACGTATAAAGCTTTTACTATTCCGCCTTGCCCGTTTGGAGGGGACACATACGAAATATTGGTGGCATCAACTTTCCCTTGCAGGTCAATAAAATGGTCGAAGCTTTGAGGGGTGATAGTAGCAACTGCAACCAATTTTGGTTTGGCTACCGCTGCTGTATCCGTCTTTGCTATTTCTTTTTCCAGCGCAGTAATTTTTTCTGAAAGGCTGGTTTGCTCGCCTTTTAACTTTTGCAGTTCCGCTTTTTTATCATTCAGCTTTCCAGCTTCGTCTTTTTTACTGCTTCCACAAGAGGAGGCGATGAAGGAGAGAAGCACGATTGCGATTAAGTATTTTTTCATGATGATGTATTGAGTGCTTGTGTTGATTTATGGTTTATTGAAGTTTTCCTGTTGCTTTTAAAAAGTCGATCCGTGCATTGCTGGCATCGTATAAGGCAAGGATATAATTGTTTTGCGCCGTTTGCAGATCGGTTTGCGCGGAGCTTATTTCCGTACTCGACCCGATACCTTCCTGGAACTTCAGCCTTGTTTGGGCATACACCTGTTCGGCCAGTTCCCTGTTCCGTTTTTGAGCTTCCAATGTAGCCAGTGCATTGGTGTAATTATTAATGGCTTGCTGCACGTCAAGGTCAATAGTAAGCTTAAGGTTTTCGATGTTATTCACGTTTTGCTGAAGCTCTAATTGCGCTCTTTTAATTCGTGCATTTTTTGCGAAGCCATCAAACAGCGGCACATTTACATTTAAGCCAACTAACGAACTTGGGAACCATTGTCCGCCAAAGCCAAAGTTGTTTGCCTGCCGCAGGTAATTAAAGTTAGAAGAGAGAGAAAGTGTAGGCAGCTTGCTTAGTTTGTAACGCTTGATGTTGTATTCACTTAACGTTTTTCCCAATTCTGCATACTGGTATTCTTTACGGTCGGCGTAGTTGTATTGCATGGCATCAAATACACCGCTTCGAATGTCGTTGTAAGTAATACTATCGGTCAGAATTAGCGAGTCGCGAATGGGCATACCGATTAAGAACTTCAAACCGATATAACCGTTACTGATGTTGTTAAGCGCCTTTTGCCTTTCGGTTAACAGGTTGTTTACCTGCACTTCCAGCTTGCTGATATCAAGCTTTTCGGCAAAGCCATTTTCAAAAATCTTCCGCGTATCGGATAGCAGTTTTTGCACATTAGCGATGTTGGCATCCAGTATCGCTATCTGGCTTCTGCTGGCTGCTAACTGGTAGTAAACTTTGTACACATTGGCCCTGATATTTTCTTCGGTTACTTCAACCGCTTTATTGCGGAAATCTATGCTGGCCCTGCGTGCCTGGAGACCTACAAACACCTGCCCATCAAATAGTAATTGTTGTAAGCTGGCGCCGGCAGTGTTTACGAATTTAGTTCCAAACTGCGCCTGGATAAAGCCGAAGTCACTGGGCGTAGTGATAGGTGCTCCACTTCCGCTTAACACACCTTCATCCTTCAGTACGCCATAAGTACCGGCCGCAATAAAGTTGGGGAATGTTTGTATGCCCACATTAGGATAATAATTAAGACTGGCGTTGGCATTGATTTGTGGATAAGCCGATGCGGTAATTTCCTTATTGGTCTGTTGCTGTATCTGTACATCAAGCAGTGCATTTTTTACCTGCGCATTGTTTTGCCGCGCAAAGTCGGCAGCTTGTTTGGCAGACAACTCATACCGTTGCTGCGCCTGTGTGAAACCGGCAAGCAGCAGCAGGCTCCCTATTAGTTTGATCTTCATCTTTTTCATTTTTTCACTCGTTGGTTTTTGTATTTCTGAATGAGCTTTTGTCCTTTGGCAGTGGCTAAGCCATAAAGAAAATGGTCAAACAGTTGTTGTTCTATCTGTACTAGCTGGTTCCTGTTATTAGGAAACACTTCAGAATTAAAAGGCAGCATTACGCTTTCAATGCGAAGGCGGGCAATTACATCTGTATCAATTTCTGCCCGGTACAATTCTTCTCCAATGCCTCTTTCAAGGTTGCTTTTGATGATGCCATATAAAAAATTATACTTGAATTCCTTAAATTTTCTGAAGGCTGTGGGATGATATTTTTCCATATCGTAAAGCACAGACGGATTCATTTCGGCAAACACTTCCTGCGTCATATCAAAAGCTAAAAAAACTTCATGTATGGGATTGTCGGCTTTTTTTTGGTCAGAAAGGCATTGGTGCCGGTGTTGATCCAATACGCCGCTAAAACAGGCGCTTACCATTTCTTCTTTATCAACAAAATATTGGTACAGCGTTTTTTTTGACATGCTCAACGCTGCTGCTATATCATCCATACTAACAGAACGGATTCCGTACTTGTTAAACAGCTCGTGGGCCCTCACTAATATTCGCTCTTTCGGTTCCATAATTGGAGCGCAAAACTATGGAAACTTTTTTCGTAGCCAAAGTTTCCAATGTTATTTTTTTATTAACCGCCCTTATTTAAGGATAAACGGTAGTAGTACATTTGCTGCATGAACAATGAATTGCCCGATCAGAAAGGGTTTCAACTGAATAAGCTTTTGCAATATTTTTTACAGGGATTACTGGTGATAGCTCCCATTGTAATTACTATTTATGCCGTGTACTCCGTGGTATCGTTTATTGATAACCAAATACCCATTTTTACGGCTAAAGATGCTGATGGAAAAGTGTATGTGCGCAACTACGGACTAGGATTTGTTATCGTAATTGGCGGCATTATTATAATTGGTTATTTAAGTTCCTTCTTTATAAAAAACCGCCTGTTTAATTTGTTCGACAGCATCATGAAACGGACACCGGGTATCCGTTTCATTTACTCCACTACTAAAGAATTTTTTGAGGCCTTTGCCGGCGAAAAGAAAAAGTTTAATAAACCGGTATTAGCGAATATTGATGATAATGATGTATGGCGTGTAGGTTTTATTACGCAGGAGGAAACAAAAGATTTTGGGTTTGTAGAATACGTGGCGGTTTACATACCAATGTCGTACTCTATTGCCGGCAATGTTTATTTATTGCCAAGAGCAAGAGTAAAACTTGTAACAAATATCAATGCTACAGACGCCATGAAATTTGCGATTAGCGGTGGGGTTACGCAGGTTGAGAAAGGATAGACCTTGTTACGGAAATGGTCCTACGATAACGATGTTTCATCAGCGAAAACATATCAGGCTTCGTGATTTTGATTATTCATCCATGAATGCGTATTTTATTACGGTTTGTGTAAAGTATGCTGAACCATTGCTGGGGAATATTAGGAATGGCATCTGTGGATTAAGCGAAATAGGGTCTGATGTGGCGTTGCGGCTTCAAAATATTCCTGAATTAAATAGGGATGTTTTGCTTGACGAATTGATCGTAATGCCCAATCACTTTCATCTGATCCTGGTTATTCAAAAACATGATGGTTCGTATATTGGGAATCGTTTTCAAAAACCGCTTGCCGGCTCAGTTTCCACAATGATTAATGCAGCTAAAGGAGCAACAACAAAATGGTGTAATAACAATAATTTCTATTTCGATTGGCAGGATAAGTTTCATGATCATGCTATTAGAAACGAAGAAGAGTATTGGGCCATCAAGAATTATATCTTCAACAATCCACGTAACTGGAAGGATGACTGTTTCTATATGTAGGGCCGTGCTCATGGCATGGCCTAATGATTTTGAATGCCAGTATTTGCTAATTGTAAACCGCAATATTTATTATATTCAGTTTCAGGCCATGCCATGAGCATGGCCCTACGGTTTGTCATTCACATGCGTATGAAAAAAAGTTTATTTCTTTTTACCATTTTATTCATTTCCCAAACCGCCTTTTGCTGGGGCTTTTATGCGCATCAAAAAATAAATTACTACGCGGTATTTCTTTTGCCTCCGCAAATGCTTTTATTCTACAAACAAAATATCCAGTTCATTTCTGAACATGCCATTGACCCTGACAAACGGCGATATGCTGTAGCAGAAGAAGGCCCGCGCCATTACATTGATATAGACAAGTATGGCAAATATCCTTATGACTCATTACCGCGCAGATGGGATAGCGCCGTAGTAAAAATTGGAGAAGACACATTAAACGCACATGGCATTGTCCCCTGGTGGTTGCAGGTAATGAAAGCAAGCCTGACAAACGCTTTCAAAGAAAAAAATAGTGTAAGGATTTTAAAGCTTTCTGCCGAAATAGGCCACTACCTTGCCGATGCGCATGTGCCGCTACATGCAAGCTCCAATCATGATGGACAACATACAAACCAGAAAGGCATTCATGGCTTCTGGGAAAGCCGCATACCAGAATTGCTGGCTGAAAAAGAGTGGAGCTTTTTTATTGGCAAAGCGGAATATATAAAAAATACACCTGATTTTATCTGGAAACGGGTGTTGGAAAGTGCCGCTGCAGCCGATACGGTTTTGAAGTTTGAAAAGGTATTGTCGCAAAAATTTTCACCAGACCTGCGCTTTGCTTTTGAAGATAGAAATGGTATTGTACAACGGCAGTATTCATCGGCGTATTCGAAAGCATACAACGATGGTTTAAACGGAATGATTGAGCGGCGCATGAGGCAATCCATTTATGCCGTGGCAAGTTTTTGGTACACAGCCTGGGTAGATGCCGGCCAGCCGGATTTAGCAACATTATCAAACAAAACCTTTACCGAAGAAGAGTTGAAAGAGTTTGAAGAATTGAATAAGGCATGGAGAACCAATGAGATGAAAGGGAGAAAAGAGTGAGTGAAGAATAATCAGTAATCCCCTGAAACAACATTACATAACCAGTGTGTCTGCGGGTGGGAAGGCAGTGCTTCAAAAGCCCTTTATTTAATTAGACTTTACATTTGCAACTTAAGCATAAGATATGATTGCGAATACAAAGGAAAACATAGACCTAAGTCTCCCTTTTAGAGGCTCAAGGGGATTGTACAACTTCAACTCTGGTCCATCCATCTTACCCAAAGAAGTTTTTGACGAAGCCGCAAGAGCTGTTGTCGATTTCAATAACAGCGGCCTTTCTATTTTAGAAATCGGCCATCGCACCAAACTCTTTGTAGCAGTGATAGAGGAAGCTATCGCCACCCTAAAAGAATTGATGCAGTTAGATGAGGAGCATGAAGTATTATTTCTGCATGGCGGCGCCTCCACCCAATTTTTCCAGGTGCCAATGAATTTATTGGATGAAAAGAGGACGGCTGCTTATACCGATACGGGTATCTGGGGTTCGAAAGCTATAAAGGAAGCGAAGCTGTTTGGCGGGGTAGAGGTGATTTGCAGTTCAAAAGATAAGGCCTACACGTACCTCCCGAAAGATTTTGTAATCAATAAGGAACATGCCTATGTTCATATCACTTCTAACGAAACTGTATATGGCACACAGTGGCACGACCTATCTCCATTTTATAACAGCGGTGTGCCCCTGGTTGCGGATATGAGCTCTGATATCCTGAGCCGCCAGGTTGACTTTAATGGCTTTGATTTGATTTATGCCGGGGCTCAAAAGAATATTGGTGCGGCTGGAGTAAATGTGGTGGTGGTCAGCAAACGTTGCCTTGGTAAAATTTCAAGGAGCCTGCCTTCCATGATGGATTACCGGAATCATATTGAAGCATCATCGTTACTAAATACACCACCGGTGTTTGCTATTTATGTGTGTATGCTTACACTGCGTTGGTTAAAGCGGCTCGGTGGCATAGCTGCAGTGGAAGGCCAGAATAATGAGAAGGCAGAACTCATGTATAAAACCATTGATGATTTACCCATCTTCCGTGGTACGGTAGAACCTGAGGACCGCAGTAAAATGAATGCCTGTTTTGTAACTACAGGTGCCGATATAGAAAAAGAGTTTTTATCGCTGTGCGAAAAAGAAGGGATGATAGGGGTGAAAGGTTATCGCACGGTTGGCGGTTTCCGGGTTTCCATGTACAATGCGTTGCCACTGGAAAGTGTAAAGGCAATGACGGATCTGATGAAACATTTTGCACAGACAAAGGGATAGTACTTGCCATCGTATCAATACAGTTATTTTTGCGCTTCTAATTTTTCAATATGGCAGTCATCAAACCTTTCAAAGCCCTTCGTCCGCATAATGAATATGCTGTGCAAGTTGCATCCCGCCCTTACGACGTTTTAAATTCGGAAGAAGCAAGAAAAGAAGCGGCGGGTAACCTCCTTTCCTTTTTGCATGTAACAAAATCAGAAATTGATTTGCCGGATGATATTGATGTTCATAGCGAAGCGGTTTATCAAAAAGCAACTGAAAACTTACAGCATCTGATTGATAAAAAAATTTTGTTTCAGGATGATCAGGCCTGCTACTACATTTATGAATTAGCCTGGAAAGGCCGTACCCAAACTGGTTTGGTATGTGTCTCTTCAGTTGAAGATTACTTTAACGGCGTTATAAAAAAGCATGAACATACAAGGCCCGAAAAGGAGCAGGATCGTATTAATCACATCCGCACAACCAGGGCCCAAACCGGGAATGTTTTTCTTGCCTGTAAAGACAGCATCGAGTTAAACAACGTGTTTGAACATCAAAAAAAGCATCACAATGCTGATTATTCTTTTGGCGCTGATGACGGTGTTACACATACGATTTGGGTAGTAAATAATTTATCTACCATTGATGTGATCACCAACCTCTTTAAAGAAAAAATTGGATTCACCTATATTGCTGATGGTCACCATCGGGCAGCATCGGCAGCCAGGGTTAGCAAAGATTTTTCCGATAGTGAAGATGCTCAGTATTTTCTCACGACTATTTTTCCTGCTAACCAATTAGCTATACTGGATTACAACCGCATTGCAAAAGATTTAAACTCTTTAAGCGACGATGAGTTTCTGCAAAAGCTGAATGGTGACTTTGATGTTAGTAAAAGCGATACTGCTGTTCGTCCGGAAAGCTTGCATCAATTTGGAATGTATTTGAATAACCAATGGTACCAGCTTACAGCAAAAGAAGGCAGTTATCAAACGGACCCGATTGGTGTGTTGGATGTCACCATTTTGCAGGGAAATATCTTGAGTAAACTATTAAACATTGGCGACCCGCGGACAGATAACCGCGTTGATTTTGTTGGTGGCATCAGGGGGCTTGCAGAATTAGAAAAAAGAGTGAATGAAGGGGAAGCGAAAGTAGCATTCAGTCTGTACCCAGTAAGCATTCAGCAGCTTTTTGACATTGCCGATAGCGGAAGTGTAATGCCACCGAAAAGTACCTGGTTTGAACCAAAACTGCGGGATGGCTTGCTTACGCATTTGATTTGATCATGGAAGGAGATGTTTTAACATAGCCAAATGATTGTTTATCCTTTATTTTGAAATTATGAAACACCTGTTTTTTACGTTGACTCTTTTTATTTCAACTGCTGCCTTTGCGCAAACACCACATGAAACCGCTTTCAGTTTTATGAAGACCGGCGATCATGATAACGCCATTCTTGTGCTTAATAAAGCTTTGCAAGCTGCGCCGGATGATGAGCAATTGCTTCAGGATATTGCCCTTGCTTACTTCTATAAAAAAGATTTTACACAAGCTAAAGTTTATGCTAAAAAACTCTTGGATAAGGATGAACTTGATGTGCAATCTTACCAGGTGGCTGGTAATGTATTTAGGGCTTTGGAAGAAGTGAAAGAGGCGGACAAGATGTACAGGAAAGCATTAAAGAAGTACCCTGCCAGCGGTGCTTTGTATAACGAATTCGGGGAAATGCTTTGGGCTAAAAACGATGAGAGTGCCATTAATATGTGGGAGAAAGGAATTGAAGCAGATCCCTCTTACCCGGGCAATTATTACAACGCTTCTACGTATTACTTTTTTACAAAAGATAAAGTGTGGTCAATTATTTATGGAGAGATTTTCGTGAACATGGAATATCTCACTGAAAGAGCTACAGAAGTAAAAAAGCAATTGTTAAGTGCCTATAAAGAAAAGATATTTTTAAATACAAGCGAGGGTGCAAGCACTGCACCTTTTGCACAGGCGGTTTATGAAACGTATAGCAAGCAGTCGTCACTAACAGCTAAAGGATTAACGGTGGAAACGTTGACCATGATCCGCACCCGGTTTATTTTAGACTGGTATGCAAAATACGGCGCTAAGTTTCCGTTACGCCTGTTCGATTATCAACAGCAATTGTTACGCTCCGGTATGTTTGAAGCTTACAACCAATGGCTGTTTGGGCCGGTAGATAACCTGGCTTTTTTTGACCAATGGACCCGTACCAATGCAGAAGCTTACAAAAAGTTTATCAACTTTCAAAAAAACCGGGTTTTTAAAATGCCACCGAAACAATTTTACGGCGACAGGGAAGCCCGTAAAGCATAAAGAAAGCCGCTCACAAATGAGCGGCTTTTTTTATGCTTTAACTAAGACCGTTTAAAATTCATTTGCTTATTGCCATCACTGCTTAAAGAAAATAGCCGTAGCAAACTGCATGGTTGATTGTACGATCACTGAATAAATACCCGTAGTAAGAGCCGCTACATCAAAGTCCCAGTTATTAATGCCGGCAGAGGCAAACTTCGTATAATTTCTTACCAGTAACCCGTTAGCATTATATATTTTGATGGTAACATTTTCTGCCCGATGCGAAGTGAATACGGCATGAAGGTTATTTGCTACGGGGTTAGGCGTTAAAATCAATTGCGGTACAGTAGCGCCTGGCACAATATGCCGCTTGCAAATTCTAGTCTCGCAACCACTGTTGGTTTTTATAATGAGGCAAACATTGTAGTTGCCAGGCGCCGCATAAGCATGAGTTACTGTTTGTCCGCTTGCCGACGAACCATCGCCGAATGTCCAGCTATAACTAAGCACATAATCGGTGGGGCTTTGCACACCTGTGCCTTTAAAGCGGTAAGTGGCAGGCGAAAGCAGCGAATCCATCATATAGCCACCGCATAAATTATTACGGGCTGCGATAATTTCAACAGCTCTGCAGCGTTGCACTATACATGAACCAACATAATAAACTTTAGCACATACGCTATAGTTGCCAGGCGATGGGTAACGATGTGTAATGTATAATTGCTCAGGGTTAATAGGATTACTCAGGATAACACAAGTATCTGTACCATCGCCAAAATTCCAGCAGATTTTTTCGGCTCTTCTACTTGGCATCAGGCCTACATAAAACTTACGTTCCAGGCTCACTGTATTTACAGGTGATTCATTTAATGTGGCCGTGCACTCGTTTGTTGGTGGCTCTATAATACTTACAAGATTGCATTTTCTCTTTTCGCAGCCACCGTCATATTTTATGATTACACATGCTTCGTACTGGCCATACTGGGCATACTTGTGTTCCACCAAATAATCGCCGGTATAGTTAGCAGGGTATACAAAGCAGGTGTCTTTACCATCGCCAAATGTCCAGCAGATTCTTACCGGCTTTTTGTTATTGCTATGCCACGGTTGAGCAACGAATTTCCTTGCTAAAGGAGTGGCAGTAACCGGCTGAATTAGATACTCAGCACGGCAGCTATCAGAAATAGCAGGCGATGTCAGAACAACCGTATTACATTTTTCAGCAACGCAACTGCCTTCATATTTAATTTTCAAACAAACATTGTAGGTGCCGTTCTGAGTATACTTATGCCTGATGTTTAGCAGGGAGACAGGTGGCGTTGCAGCCGACGCAAGGATGCAGGTATCGGTACCATCACCAAAGATCCAGCATACTTCTTTAATCGGTTGGTTGGCATTGTTAGTGCCAAAGCCAAAAAAGCGGACATGGTGAGTTAAGGGATTTGTTGTAATAGAATCAGCCCATTGAAAACCTGCTGTACACTGTTGCTGCATCGTAACGGTTTTGCACTCTGAACCAAGCAATACAGAATCATTAACGTTATTGAAATATTTGAAAATTTTAAGGCACACCTGGTACGTACCCGAAGAAGCATAATGATGTGCAGTGCCTTCTAAAGCTGCCGTGATGGCCATGCTTCCATCGCCAAAATACCAAAAGGCCTTTCGCGGGCCATCGCTGGTTAAACTACTTGTGTTTGTAAAAACAACATTGTTCGTGGTTGGATCGGGAGCGAATGTAAAGTTTACATTATTGGCCTGTGCATTAACAGCTAAAGCGGCAATCAATAGCAGGAGCAGGGAGTAGATCTTGCGCATAAGTCTTGTAATTAGTAAACGGTTTGCTTTTTCCACACAGAACAGTGCAACGTCACCAAAGACAATGAATGCTAAATAAAGTTTAATGAATTGTAAAGAAAATGTGAAAGAGGTTTTATGACACTTCTCGTTGATGTTGAATGACGAAGTCAATAATTTCATCAAGCTCCGTAGGGATACGGGATATGGCGTCCTGAATATCATCCCGGCTCACCTGCGCTGCAAAAGATGGTGTCTTCAATTTTTTCTGGATGCTTTTTATATCCATGCCATCATAACGTAATGGACGAATCAATGCAGCAGCATGTATAAAACCAGAGAGTTCATCAAATACATAAATCATTTTATCCATGCTGCTTTGCGGCTCTACGCCAAAATAACTTGGTCCATGCGAAGCGATGCAGTGAATAATAGCGGGGTCAATATTCCTGTTTTCTAATTCTTCAATAATGATACGGCAATGATCATTGGGGTACTTCTCCCAATCGGCATCGTGCAGCAGACCGGCCAGCCACCATTTGTAGGCTTCTTCTTCTGAAAGAGCCTCTCTTTCCAATGCCCAGGCTTTCATTACTGCACCTACCTGTTTCATATGCAGCCGAAGGCGTTCATTTTCTACCCAGGAATTTAGAAGTTCAAGTGCTTCTTGTTCTGATAAAACATTGCCGCTGTTTACAGGATTTCCAAAAGTGGAGCGGCCCAGGTTATGAGATAGTTCAGACATTTTTCAATTTGTATTCTTTGGTGAGGGCATCTGTTGGTATGCGTAGCATTCTACTAAAGATCCGGATCATGTTCAAAGAAAGAGGCTGTTTATAGTTAAGCACTTTACTGATGGTTCCTTTGTCGCCATATTCTTTGGCAAGATCGGCAGGTTTATAGCCAAAATCTTCCATGCGGATCTTGATCATTTCAATGGGATCAACTTCGGGTAAATCCCAAAGTTTTTCTTCATACTGCGTAACAAGGGTGACTAATAAAAGTTTTTCCTTATGCTCAGGAGTGCCTTTTTTTGCATCTTTGATTTCTTCGTATCGCTTGGTAGCAGCTTGATAATCTTCTTCATTTTCTATAGTGTACCATTGTTTCATAAATAGATTGCTAAAGTTTAAATAGTTTCTGCGTCGATCTTATCATATTCATTATGCGTTCCAACAAAACGTATTTCCAAATAACCCTCATCGTAAATTATCTGAGCAATTAAGCGGTAAGTGTTATGCCTGATTTCAAACCTTGCCCTATTGTTTTTTATCATCTTAGCATTTGGAAAATCATTCAATACATCTTGCTTGTTTTGCCACTTAGCTTTTTGGACGATGTCTTTCCAGGTTGATAAACTCTTTCGTGCATCAGCATGCTTCTTCCCAAAATCATTAAGACGGCTTAAATAAAAAATTCTCATAACTGAGATTTGTTTGTTATGTCGTCTCTATCATTGGTTAATAAATTATGTGAGAAATAAAAGTAAGAATAAGTTGGTAATCCACCAACTTGTATTCTGTTCCATAGAATATCAAGCCTCGAACGGAGCGTCGCAACAGTCGCTCAATTAAAAATGTACAGCCGGTTGCCAAAAGAAAAACTCAATCACAAAAGCTGATTGAGTTTTACAAGTATCCTATAAAAGCCAGTATCTGTGCAATTGGCTCCCTCTCCAACTTGTTGAAGAGGGCCGGGGTGGGGTTCTAATTCAACTCTGACTTTACCGAAGAAAAGAATTGTTCGTCATCTTTCAGCTTCAGTTCCCATTTCCAGGCAGTATCCAACATTTCCTCCAGGGTTTTGTCAGGGTTCCATCCTAAGCGGCTTTTTGCTTTATCGTTATTGGCATAAATAGCAATTACATCACCGGGGCGGCGGGGGGCAATTTCATAATTCAGACTTTTGCCGCTTACTTTTTCAAAAGCTTTAATGGCTTCCAAAACTGTAACGCCATTGCCGGTGCCCAAATTAAATACTTCGACACCTTTACTGCTTTTACCTTCTTCCAAATATTTAATGGCAAGGGTGTGAGCATGACTAATGTCGCTTACATGAATAAAATCCCGAACGCAACTGCCGTCGCGGGTTGGGTAATCGTTACCAAACACCTGCATACCTGGTAGTTTACCAATAGCCGTTTGCGTAATGGCAGGCACCAGGTTTTGAGGCTTGCCAATCGGCAATTCGCCAATTTCTATGGAAGGATGTGCACCTACCGGGTTAAAGTATCGAAGCAGGATAATTTGCGTACCACTGGCTTTTTGAAACTCCCCTAATATTTGTTCACCCATTTGCTTGGTATAACCATAAGGCGACTCAGCAGGCTTTGGTGGTGTTTCTTCAGTAACTAATGAATTGTCAGGATTACCATACACCGTGCAGGAGGAGGAAAAAACAAACCAGGGAATAGCAAACTCCTGTACACATTTTAATAGATTAATAAGGGAAAGCAGGTTGTTCTCAAAATACATTAAAGGCTTCACAACCGATTCCCCTACTGCTTTGTAAGCGGCAAAGTGAATAATGCCTTTGATGTCATCATTTTCCTGGAAGATGGCAGCCGTATCATCAAAATTGCAAAGGTCAACTTTATAGTTTTTTACTGTTTTACCGGTAATTCTCTCTACTCCTTTTAGTACGGCAGGGTTGCTTCGCGAATTATTATCAACACTGATAACATCGTATCCGTTTTCAATAAGGTCAACAAGCGTATGGGTGCCGATATAGCCACAACCACCTGTTACGAGTATTTTAGGCATGCATTAAAAAATTGAACCGCAAACTTCGGGAAAATAGGTGAATGGCGAACAGAGGGAGTCAACTGTGCGTAATACGCAGTTGGCAAAAAAGTACTGGCAGTCTTACTAATGAGCAAAGAAAAAGACATTGGACTTAGACGTGCCAGCCGCCAATTGTCAATACATTACCCTCAACCTAATGAAACAGCCGGGTAATATAAAAGATCAGCATAGCCAGCAAAGCACTTACCGGGATGGTTAGTATCCACGCCCAGAGAAGGTTAATAGTAACGCCCCACCGTACTGCCGACAAGCGCTTGGTTGCGCCTACACCCATGATGGCACCTGTTATAGTATGTGTGGTGCTCACGGGAATTTTAAGAGCCTCGGTTACAAACAAGGTGATAGCACCTGCTGTTTCCGCCGCCACCCCTTCAAATGGGGTAACCTTTGTAATACGGGTTCCCATAGTTTTAATAATCTTCCAGCCGCCGCTGATGGTACCTAAACCAATAGCAGCATAACAAGCCAGCGGCACCCAATATTCCATAGTGCCAAGGCTATAGCGGGTAGGGTCGTAGGCTACTAAGGCAGCCATGATAATACCCATTACTTTTTGTGCATCGTTGCCACCATGGCCGATACTGAATGCTGCGGAAGAAACCAACTGTAATCGCTTGAACCATACATTGGAGCTATGTGCATTTAACGTGTTTAGCCAAAAGGTAAAGACAGCCATGACCAATAAAATAATTCCTAACAAAACCCACTTAAAGTTTTTCCCGTAAAAAATTAGCTGGTTAATATAGCTTTCGTAGTGGGTGTTCTTCGCTAAAATCTCCCTGTTCGTTTCCAGTTGATTGTATAACACAAAAATAACCAGCGCAATTATTAAAGCGGAAACAATGCGGGGGATAATATCTTTTCGAAACGAAAAAAGGAACCAGAGCGAAATGATAAAAGCCATCAGCATACCTACTAACGGCGCTATCAGAATAAAGGCGGCGGTGCGAAGAATGATCTCGGAATTGACCGCGGCAAATCCACCGGCAGCAACTCCGGCACCTGCAAAGCCACCAATTAAAGTATGCGATGAAGAAGAAGGAATGCCAAACCACCAGGTTAGGAGGTTCCAGATAATAGCGGCTATCAAACCGGAGAATACTACAATCAGCATTAACTTTTGATCAATAAAGTTTGGCTTTACCGTTTTAGCCACCGTATCGGCCACGCCATGATCTTTAAAAATAAAATAGGCTGCAAAGTTGAAGATGGCAGCCCAGATTACCGCCTGGAAAGGGGTCAGTACTTTTGTGGAAACTACAGTAGCAATTGAGTTGGCGGCATCATGAAAGCCGTTAATATAATCGAAGATGAGGGCAAGTGCTATGATAATGATGATAAAGGTCATGAGTTATGATATGCGAATTAGAAGATAAGTGAATATGCAGATGGAGTGCTCTTAAACCGCATATCTGCATATTTACTTATTTGCATATTGGTTATGCGTATTTTACAATAATGGATTCAATTACGTTGGCGGCATCCTCGCACTTATCAGTAGCCGTCTCAAGCACCTGGTAAATCTCTCTTTTCTTTATTACTTCTTTGGCATCAGGCTCGGTAGCAAAAAGGCGTTCAATGCACATATCGAAAATATCATCTGCCTCATTTTCCAGGCTGTTGATCTTCACCAGTGAATCAGTTATAACCCGCATGTTCTTCATATTACGAAGTTCACCCACGGCTTTCCGTACTTCACTGGTACTTTGCACAACAATCTCAGCCAATTTGTGCAGGCCGATATCATTGTTGGGATTAACGCGGTAAAAATTTATCTTTTTTGCAGAGGCATAAACAAAGTCCGCAACATCATCCAGCGCTGAGGCGAGGTAGTGGATATCTTCACGATCGAAAGGAGTAATAAAATTGCGGCCAAGCTCGGTAAACAAGGTATGCGTCAGTTCATCATTGGCATGTTCCACATCTTCCATTTTTGTAATAAGGCTTTGGCGCTTGTCAAACTCGGGCTCCGAAACCACCTGGAAAAGAAGATCGCCCATTTGTTTTACATTATCGGCGCTTTTTTCAAATAACTCGTAAAAAATCTTATTCTTAGGGGCCAGGAATTTTGCGAAAAAGTTCATACGCTGTACTTTAAATTGGGGCGAAATTAAACTTCCTTATCCACCCCTAGTTTTATAAGCGAAAATTAATAATTACTTAATATTGGCCTGAAATTCTATTCTTTATTAGCCATTAAAAAACTTTCCTTTTTCATGTGGGCAAAAAGTGCAAAGCATCACCTCTTTTTATTCTTTTGTTTTACACTTTCGATAACGGGCTTTTCGCAGCGTTTTCTTTCCGATTACGACTCTACTTTGTTTATCAGGGATACCATAACAAAAACCGTAAGACGATTTGAAAATTTACATTTCAGCGGTTACATGCAGCCGCAGTTTCAAGTGGTTGAAAAAGAAGGTGCCCAGTCTTTTGACGGTGGAAATTTTGCCGAACATGCATCTAACCGCTTTATGCTGCGCCGGGCACGGGTTAAACTGGATTATATTTTGCCTGCCAAACAAAACGATTTTCCAAAGGCCTTATTTACATTTCAGTTTGAAGCCACCGAAAGAGATTTAAATATCAGGGATATGTTCCTTCGCCTCTATGAACCTAAGCATCAAAACTTCTCGGTAACAATGGGTTTATTTGCCCGGCCTTTTGGCTACGAAGTAAACCTGTCATCATCGTACAGGGAAACGCCGGAACGAGGCCGCATGTCACAAATACTGATGCCATCCGAACGGGATCTGGGTGCGATGGTGAGTTACGAATCGCAAAAGCCGGTACATAAAAATCCACAACTGAAATTTGATGTAGGCTTATTTAATGGCCAGGGCAAATCCGGCCCTGCTGAATTTGACAGCTACAAGGATTTGATCTCGCGACTTACAGTAAAGCCGTTCCCGCTCTCCCGAAATTTACTTATCAGCGGTGGCCTTTCTTTATTACGGGGCGGCTGGCGCCAGGATACCAGATACAGGTATGAAACTAAAACAACAGGGAGCGAAAAGTTATTTGTAGTAGATTCAAACCTGTTGAATATTGGTGGCAAAGCGCCACGTAATTATTATGGGGCAGATGCGCAGGCTGCCCTTAAACATGGGTGGGGGAAAACAGAATGGCGGGCCGAATACTGGAGGGGAAAACAGTCTGGCACAGCCGAAACCACGGTTAATCCAGGTACACTGCCAACCGGCCCTACCTACATCCGGAACTTTGATGGCGGCTTCCTTTATTTCCTGCAAAACATTGTGAATGAAAATTGGGAAGCAGTTGTAAAGTACGACTGGTATGATCCTAATATAAAAGTGGCCGCTAAAGAAATAGGGGAGATTAGAACCAATTTTACACAGGCCGATATTAAATACAGCACCCTTGGTATTGGCCTTACCAGGTACTTTACAGGAAACTTGAAGATCTTAGCTTATTATAGTTTTGTTTTCAATGAGCAAACAGCTTTAGCCGGTTTTATATCTGATTTACCCGATAATGTTTTTACACTGCGAATGCAGTTGCGGTTTTGATCAATGATAGTTTATGCATATCAAGATTGAATACAGGAGGTGTTTTCTTTTTCTGCTACGCATTGATAAGAACTTTGAAGAGTCACCGGATAATATCCACGTAAACTTGCTACGACAGTCAAATAGATATTCTGTCTGCTAAGTGCACAAAAAACCCGGTAACTTCCTTATCTCTTGTCGGGTATAAGTTTCACTTATGAGTAATAGTACCAGTACAGAGTTAATAGCAAGGTAATACAGCGACATGTCTACGTTCACATAAGACTGGTTCTTTTATACCTTCCAAACCAAAAAAAACGAGTGTATGAAGTGTTTGTACAAAAATTTTAACCATGCCTTTTTAGTAGGTTTCTTTTCATTGTTAGCTATTAGTTCTAAGGCACAAATTTGTGCCACACCAGGCAATCATATTTCTAATTTTGTTTCAGTGCTTCCTTCGGCTCAACCCGATTCTTTGCGTATTCCATCCTCGCATACGTTTCAAATGATTGTACAATCAGGAGACCCTTATACAAATCCGGCAGACGGCGTTACAAGATCGCTATTTGACTTTACCGGATATGTGCCTATTTCGGGCAGCAGCCGTAACGGGTATCTTTCCATCAACCACGAAGGTGGTGCAACAGCTTCAGCAGGCGTATCAATGCTAAACATCAACTTTAGTAATGCAAACAGGCTCTGGAACGTAACACAAAATGCGCCGGTTGATTTTGGTGTAGTAGCCGGAACAGCCCGCAATTGCTCCGGAACTGTTACTCCATGGAATACAATTATTACCTGCGAAGAAACACAGCCAGCTTCTGATGTTAATGCCGATGGATTCCAGGATATTGGTTGGGCGGTTGAAATTGACCCTGCTACCCATACAGTGATGGATCATGACAACGATGGTCAGCCTGATAAGCTATGGAAGCTGGGAAGAATGTCGCACGAAAACGTAGTTGTTTCTGCCGATAGCCTTACCGTGTATGAGGGCAATGACGAAAACCCCGGCCATATTTTTAAACTGGTGGCAGATGTACCGGGCAAACTTGGCGCAGGCACATTGTATGTATTAAAGCTTACCGGCACACCCGATAATTCAACCACCGGTTCGTGGATACAAGTACCCAATAGCACACCGGCAGAATGTAATAACGTCCGGGCTTTTGCCGCCTCTGTTGCTGCCACCAATTTCAATTCAATAGAGGATGTGGAGATCAGCCCTAAAGATGGAAAGATCTATTTTACATCTAAAGCCAATAGCCGCGTATACCGGTTCAAGGACAATGGAACTACTGTTAATGGGTTTGATATTTTTGTAGGCGAAGCAACATCTGTCTACAACATTAATTATGGTACCGGTACAGCGCCGGAACTATGGAGAGATGGAAATGACAACCTTACGTTTGATGATGAAGGCAACCTGTATGTTCTCCAGGATGGCGGCCGTAACCACATCTGGATGGTGCGTCCCTGCCATACCGCTGCAACTCCGGCCGTAGAACTTTTTGCGGTAACGCCGTTCGAAAGTGAAGCTACAGGAATGACCTTCTCACCCGATTATAAATTCATGTTCATATCCATCCAGCATCCAAGCGCAGCCAATGCTACACAAATGACAGATGCCGCAGGTAATGTCGTGCAGTTTAATAAAGAGACGGCCATTGTAATTGCACGCAAAGATGTGCTGGGCCCGCAAAATACACTGCCTGTTACATTCACCGGTTTCAATGCTTATAAAAACGGCAGTACCGCTGTTGAATTAGAGTGGCAGTATCGTACTGATGAACCACAGGTAAAGTTTGATGTGCAGCGCATGGCTGATGGGGGAAGCTTTGAAACTATTCATTCAATTGCCACATCTTCAAATGCCGGTAGTGGAAGCTATGCTTATACCGATGCAGCACCTTTTGCAGGTAAGAATTTCTATCGCATAAAAGCTACCCTCAGGAATGGTAATGAAGTGCTGACTAACATTCGTGTGATAAGTATTGACACTAAATTTATAACCCTGTTAAAAACGTTTCCTAACCCGGTAACTAATAAGTTTACCATAATGGTGACAAGCAGCATAGAAAAGCAGGCACAAATTACCGTGTATAACGCTGTTGGCGCTGCTGCTGTACTGCAACAAAAAACGATCCTGGTGAACGGAAGCAATGCGATTCAATTAGATACCAAAGCACTCTCCACCGGTACTTATTTTATGCAACTCGTTTGCGGCGATGAAACCATAAAAACAAAGTTTGTAAAACAATAATGAAGTATCCCCTTTTTCTACTTGCCGTTGTACTGCTGTTGTCAGGCAACGGCAATTTTTTGCAAGCGCAGTGTGGTGATAAAACTTACTACGATATGAGGACTGCATTGGCTGATGTTAATTGTGCAAAAAAACTGTCGTTGCGATTGCAAAAAAAAGAAACTTTATCGCCATCTGTTGGAGGGCTTTTATTTTTAGAATACCTCGACCTTCAAAAAAATGAGTTTCAATATCTGCCGGAGGAAGTAGGAAAGCTCCGGCAGTTAAAGCATTTAATCCTCAGCGAAAATCATTTAAAAAAATTGCCTCTCTCTTTAGGCGAGATGAGTGAATTAAACTATTTGCAGGCCGATAAAAATAACCTTACGGAACTGCCATATACAATAGGCGGACTACATAAATTGACCACGCTTGATATTTCCTGGAATGATATCGCATCGCTCCGCAGCAGTATTGGTTCACTAAAAAGCCTTGTAACTTTAAGCATACAACACAACCATCTTTTGTATTTACCGGAAGAAATTGGGGAGCTTACTTCGCTGCAATTTCTTCACCTTGATTATAACCGGCTGCATTTTTTACCAGGCACTATTGTGAAACTTAAAAAGCTTACACAGCTTGATGTTTCGTTTAATAACCTGCAAGCCTTACCGGTAAACATTGGTAAAATGGCATCGCTGAAAGTGCTCAACCTAAGCAACAATGAGTTGGCGGCTTTACCCGAAAGCATTGGCGATTTATCACAACTGGAAATGATCTTACTTACAGGCAATAAGTTGAAAACACTCCCGGCTTCCATCACTAAATTGAAGAAATTAAAAACAATAGTATTGCTGGATAATCCCATTGCTGCAGAAACAATAAGCAAGTTTAAAAACGAAATGCTACAGGTTAGGTTTCTGTATTAACCTTGAGGTAAAGAGGGGGTGATGCCATTGTCATTGTAGTTAAGTGATTTCGCTCCAGAGGAGCGTCCTGTTTATAGCATCAGTAAGTTATAGTGTGCCAAAGCTCCGAAGGAGCTTCCTGTTCAAAGCCAGAGAACAGGTGGCACCTAGCGGAGCCTGCTTCCTAAATTATATAGATGGCTTTCTATAAACAGGAAACTCCTACCGGAGCTGAGGAACCTCTAACAGAACTTAAATACGGCCTATAGAATGGGGTAAGGCCTATTATCCCCGACCTAATTGACAGGCAATTGGATAACGCATTGCTTAATTAAATGACAATAGACGAAGAAGAGAAAACAATGAAGCGATTTACAAATAAAGTAAAACTGATGCTGCTGTTGTGCAGCTTTGTAGGGCTTGGTATTTTGCTTACATCGGGCAAGCCCAAAACTACAATAGCGCAACAGGTTATTTTATACTATACCGCCTGCTTGGACAGCTTACAAAATAATGTGGCGCAATTTGAAACAGAGGCGGCGCAAGCTTCGCCGCAACGCATAAAAGAACTGTTTGTACGGGCAAGATATTCTTACAAGAAGATAGAATGGCTGGTAGAATACAGCTTTCCTTCAACTGCGCAAAAGCTTAATGGGCCTGCCTTACCGGAAGCTGAACCAAGCGAACCGGCAGAGCCGCAACATCCGTCGGGGTTCCAGGTATTGGAAGAATTAGTATATGATGAAGGTGCAGACAGCCTGCGAAAAGAAATGTTGTTTGAACTAAGCACCATCTCTAACCGCATTCAACGACTGAAGGCTTTATTACCGGAAATAGAAGTAACTGAAACAACTATTCTTGATGCGTTGAAACTAAACCTGTACCGCATCATCACGAAAGGAATTTCGGGCTTCGATTCACCCATCGCTATGAACAGTATAAACGAAGTAGAACCATCGCTGCAAAGCACAAAAAGAGTTCTTTCTTTTTTTAATGAACCGGGGCAATTAACAACACTCGTTGATGACGCACTTCTTTTTATCAAAAAAAATAATACAGACTTCAACAGCTTTAACCGGGCTGTATTTATAAGCCGTTATATGAACCCGCTTTGTACAGCAATAGCAGCTTACCAGTTACAGCTGCACTTTCCTTTTGTAAAAGAGGCCAGGGCTGTTGCGGTAAGGTCAAAAACGTTGTTTGATATAGATGCTTTTGATCCTGTTTTTTATGCACCGTCGGGTACCGTTGCCGCCACAGAACAACAGGTGCGTTTTGGCAAAATGCTTTTTAGCGAACCGCTGTTATCTTCCAATGGAAAACGATCATGCAGTTCCTGTCATAATCCAAAAAAAGCTTTTACCGATGGCTTAGTGCTGAACAAAACAGTTTTAGAAGGCGGAACACTTTTACGCAACACGCCTACTTTATTAAACGTAGCACTGCAGCCTGTACAATTTTACGATAGCCGCATTGCTTTTTTAGAAGACCAGGCGCATGACGTGATTTCTAGCCGGCAAGAGATGGGCGGCCTGTTTGAAAACATTGTAGCGGCATTAAACAAGAAAAAGGAGTACAGGCAACTGCTTGCCCCTGCCTATAATAATAAGAAAATTACCGCTGATGGTGTTAGAACAGCGCTTGCCGCGTATGTGCGTTCGCTGGTAGCAATGAACAGTTCTTTTGACCGCTACATGCGTGGTGAAAATACAGCGATGAACAGCGAACAGGTATCAGGCTTCAATATTTTTATGGGCAAAGCCAAATGCGGGACATGCCATTTTATGCCCACGTTTTCGGGTACGGTGCCGCCTTTATTTGATAAAATGGAAAGCGAAGTGTTGGGCGTTCCGGCTACAAAGGATACAGTGAATGCCGTGCAGGACCTGGATTCAGGTAAATACCATTTGTATAAAATCCCTCACCACCTGTATTCTTTTAAAACACCATCATTACGCAACAGTGCACTAACCGCACCTTATATGCACAATGGCGTTTTTACCACTTTAGAAGAAGTACTTCTTTTTTATAACCGCGGTGGCGGCGCAGGTTTGGGATTTACGTTGCCTAATCAAACTTTACCGCCTAATAAACTAAACCTTACTGTGATAGAGCAGAAGCAGGTGATTGCTTTTTTAGAAGCATTAACGGATACGGCTACCCACGGTAGGCAAAGCAAAATGGACGGCCTGCAGTTTCCGTAGGGACACGCCAAGGCGTATCCTATAAGTATATAAATGTGAGCAGTAACATTGCCGTAACATTGGCTTCATAATGCGTTAACGTACGAGTAACACAGGGGTAACATGAAGAGGGTTGCTTTGCAGGAAATTACAGTGCATGTCGGTACGGCTTTTACTAACTACTCTTTCTCTTTTTATAGTATCTGCATTATTTTCTCAATCGCTTAAATTAACCGGTAAGGTTACCAACGAAAAGAACGAACCAATCTCCGGTGCTTCTATTAAAGTTGGTACAGGCAGCGGCATTGCTACTAATACAGATGGTGCTTTTTCTATTTCAATAGCGGCAGGCACTTACGAAGTAACTATATCAGCAGTTGGTTATGAAGCAAAAGCGGTAACGGATGTAGTTGTTGCGGCCAATGCAGTTAATGAATTAAATATTGTGCTTGCTGTAAAAACCAAAGAAGAAGCCGGTATTGTAATTTCCGCTACCCGTTCTACCGCCCGCCGCGAATCAGTAAATGCCATTATCGCTTTTCAAAAAAATACAAACACTGTTGCTTCTGTAATTTCTGCCGAAACCATTCGCCGTTCGCCTGATAGAAATACGGGTGAGGTTTTAAAGCGTACACCGGGAGCATCAATACAGGAAGGCCGTTTTATAATTGTAAGAGGTTTGGCCGACAGGTATAACCAGGCAATGCTGAATGGTATTTTATTAACCAGCACTGAGCCGGACAGAAAAACTTTTTCGTTTGATTTGATACCTGCACCGATGATTGATAACATCGTTATCAACAAAGCTTTTGTACCGGAATATCCCGGCGAGTGGGCAGGTGGTTTGATACAGGTAAACACGAAAGATATTCCGGCAAAAGGTTTCTTTAATGTGCAGGTAGGCACGGGCTTTAATACACAAACTATCGGCAAAGATTTCTATGAAGACAAAGGTGGTAAATTAGATTGGCTAGGTGTAGATGACGGCGCCCGTTCTTTGCCAAAAGGCTATTCAACCAAATCGAATTTTGATGCGCTTACTGCTGCTGAAAAAACAGCTATCGGAAAAAGGTTGCCTAATAGCTGGTCGCCACTAAAAACTACGGCCCCATTAAATACAACGTTCCAGGCCAATGGTGGTTTTACTACCAAAATTTTTAAGAAAACCGTTGGCGGCACTTTCGGTGTTATCTATAACAAAAGCAACCGACGCATTGATGCACTCAACCGCCGTAATATTTTCAACGGCCCTTCTGTAAGTATCAATTATAACTACGAAGATGAGCGCTATTCACAAGATGTAACAGTTGGTGCTTTGGGAAGCGTGGCCATACAACTGAATACACGCCATAAGATTTCTTTGAAGGCTATCGGTAACTTATACAGCGTTAACTATTATACCCAAAGAACCGGGCTGGATTTAGATAGGGGCAACGATGTAAACGGTTCGGAATTTACACTTCGTCAGAATACATTTTTTACGACGCAACTTACCGGTGAGCATACTATCTCAAGTCCTTTGCGGTTAAAATGGTACGGCGCTTTTAATATACTTGATGGTTATATTCCAGATCAACGCCGTATAGTTTATACCCGCACTACAGGGTCACAAAAGCTCTTTGAATTATTAGTCTCCAATAACCTATCGCAGGAAAGCGGCAGCCGCATTTTCCAAAATCTCAGCGACTACATTTATACGGCCGGTAGTGATTTGAATTTTAATTTCACGTTGTTTGGACAACGGCAATCTGCAAAAGCCGGTTACATGCTGCAGATAAAAGACCGGCTGTATGACGCTAAGCTTTTTGCAAATTATCTTCCCCGCGATAATGCAGCTTTACGGCAGTTAACAGCCGATAAAGTGTTTGCAACAGAAAACTTTGGTGATGGCAATCCTAACAGCACTCAGTTTGGGTTTGATGCTATCAAAGGAAATAGTTTTCGATACCTGGCTAATACAATTTTAAATGCGGGCTTTCTCCAGTTCGATAACCAGTTTTCAAAGGACTTTCGTTTGGTATGGGGTGCAAGGTTTGAGCATTACGACCAGCTGGTTGGCAGCGTTAAAGCATCTGACCCAAGACATACCTATTCTAAAGTATTGGATGTATTGCCAGGTGTAAATGCCACCTACAAACTTTCCGATAAAACAAATCTTCGTCTGTCGGGTTCGCAAACGGTTATTCGTCCGGAGTTGCGGGAACTTTCTTCTTTGAACCTGTATGATTTTGAGTTAAATGCTTCTGTGCAAGGCAACCCTGATTTACAAAGAACGAAGGCAACTAATGCTGATCTGCGATACGAAATTTATCCACGCCCTGGTGAGGTAATTACAGCAGGTGTTTTTTATAAATACTTCAGCAAGCCCATTGAGCAGATCTATAGCGAAGGCAGCGGCGGCGCCAGTACATTCAACTTTCAAAATCCAGATAATGCAAAAACATATGGACTTGAAGTGGAGCTTCGTAAACGGCTTGACTTTGTTAGTGGCTTTCAAAATTTTACGTTCCTTGCCAATGCCGCTTATATATACAGCAGGGTTAAATCCGATGCACAAAATTTAAAAATTGACAGGCCGTTACAAGGCCAGTCTCCTTACCTCATTAATCTTTCACTGATGTATGATCTGCAGGAGAAAGGCTTTAGCACTACACTGTTGTTTAACCAGATTGGTGAACGTATCTATCTCGTTGGTGATATTTCTGCCGGTGCCGGTTCGCCGGATATTTACGAGGCGCCACGTCCGGTACTTGATTTCCAAATTGCAAAAAAGATTCTAAAAAGTAAAGGAGAACTTAGGTTGAACATAGCAGATATTATAAACCGTACGCAATATTTCTATCAAAATGGCGAAGGTTCTAAAACGAGTTTTCAAAGCAACAGCGATTCTTACCGCTTTACCAGGAAGTTCGGGACTACGTTTGGATTAACCTTCAATTATACTTTTTTATAAAACTCTTTTAAATACAAAACACGACATGAAAAAGAATGTTTTTTTACTTGCTTTCCTTGCTGCACTTATAACTACAGGCTGCCGTAAAATAGAGATGGATGGCCAAACTATTATTGTTAGCTCACCCGGAGGTGGAACACCAACTACTGGACAAACTATTACGCTAAGGGGGCGCATTGATTCCAATATGACCTTAGTAAAACAAAACTCATACATCTTACAGGATAAGGTATATATCGTAGGAAACAAAACACTAACCGTTGAAGCAGGTACCACCATAAAAGGCAACTATTCGGGTAGCGAAGTGGCTGTATTGATTATTACCCGCGGTGCTAAAATAGTGGCAAAGGGCACACAGGATAATCCAATTGTATTTACCTCTGCATCGCCAACACCTGCGTCTGGTGATTGGGGGGGGATTATTATTTGTGGTAAAGCCAATGTGAATTCAACATTCACAGGCACCGGCGGTGGCGCAGGTATCTTCCAGGTAGAAGGTGGTATAGATAACGCTAACGGAGACGGTTTAGCTGGTGGCGGTGCTACACCTGATGATAATGATAGCTCTGGTGTTTTACAATTTGTTCGTATAGAATATGCGGGATATGCATTTCAACCTGACAAGGAAGTTAATAGTTTAACTATGGCTGCGGTAGGACGTAAAACAGTGATTGACCACGTGCAGGTAAGCTATGCAAAAGATGATGCTTTTGAATGGTTTGGGGGTACGGTAAATTGTAAATACCTGATTGCATACAAAACCCAGGATGATGATTTTGATACCGATAACGGTTACAGCGGAAGTGTACAATTTGGTTTGATCGTCCGTGATTCATTAATTGCTGATGCATCAAAATCAGAAGCATTTGAAAGTGATAACAATAGCAGCGGTGGTGCTGTTACGCCTCAAACAAAAGCAGTGTTTTCCAACATATCTGCATTTGGCCCATTGGCTACTTTAAATAATATTGGTAGCAGCAACTACTTAGGATCAGCAGTGCAAATAAGGAGAAACTCTTCTATCTCTATTTTTAATACTGCGCTTATAGGTTGGGCTTCTGGTATTGAGATTAATTCGTCACAAGGAGCAGCAACAGATTTGAATATAACCGCCGGTAGTTTACAGTTGAGTGGAATTGTTATAGCAGGCTGCAGAAAGCTTATAAATTATGTTGCCAATGCAACGCCTACCGGTATGACGGAAGCCTCTCTAACTACCCTATTTACCAGCAATACAAAAAACAAAGTATTAAGTACCGCTGATGATGCACGTTATACACGTCCGTTTGATTACAGTAACCCGGACTATGTTCCTTTCGGTACATCAACACTTGTGATTGCAACAGCTTCCAATACTTACTTTGATGACCCGATAATTGCTGCCCGTGCGCCTTTTATTGAGAAGGTGGATTTCATTGGTGCTATTGCGCCTTCGGGTTCGTATGGTAACTGGCACAAAGGCTGGACAAGATTCAATAACTAACATTTTACTGCATATCCTCATCTTTAAACCGTCTCTAAGTAAGAGACGGTTTTTTATGTTTTATCTTAAAGCAAAACAGGTTATGAAGTTTTTAGTTTAGTTGAATAGATAACAAAGGATGCGAAAATAAGCAGCGGAGCTGTAGACTTTTTAAGAAGATGAGCGGAAGGAAAAACTGGTATTGAGGAACGCTTTAAATGTTTAACCATCCTTTCTTGCATCCAGCGTAAAACCGATTGTTGTCCCTATATCTTCTTTGCTACGCACATGTATGGTATGCCCGTGTGCTTCAATAATATGCTTGCTGATAGCTAACCCCAGGCCGCTGCCGGTAACCTCTTTTGTGCGGCCCGTGTTGGTACGGTAAAAGCGTTCAAAAATCCGGTTCAGGTATTGTTCGGGAATACCCATTCCATCATCACTGATTTCTACCAGTATATTATTGCCATCGGTATTATACATGCTGGCTATAATATGGCCGCCACTTTTACCATACTTGATGGAGTTGTCAATTAGGTTAGAAACCACCTGCCTTATTTTCTCTTTATATGCATAAACAGAAATCGGTTTTTCGCACCCTTTTTT